>JACSSB010000234.1 GCA_014879435.1 Phycisphaerales bacterium | reverse complement strand
CTTCTTCCTCTTCCTGATCGATAGAACGGTACGGACAATCCGCGCGGGTACAATGGCCGTAAAGAATCAGGCAATGCTCGGCCAACTTAAAACCCAGCCGCTGGGCAATGGCATGTTGTCGCCATTCGATTTCTTCATCGCAGAACTCCTCGATCCGTCCACACTCCAGGCACACGATATGATCGTGATGTTCGCCCTCGTTGACCTCGAAGACCGACTGACCCCCTTCAAAATAATGGCGCTTGACCAGACCCGCTGATTCAAACTGGGCCAGTACCCGATACACGGTCGCCAAACCGACCTCTTCACCGGAATCGACCAGCGCACGATAAATTGCCTCGGCGCTCAGGTGCGTATTTTCCTGCTGCTGCAACATGTCGAGGATCTTCATGCGCGGCAATGTGACCTTCAAACCGGCCTGTTTCAGTTCTTTTGAGCCCATGCGGAACGCCCTCTGGGATTGAGCTTGCCCACCGGGTTGCCGATGTACGCTATGATTCGCTTCAGTTCCAAGCAACCTGGATTTCGCCTTCCATGCTTCCTACGTCCTTGCGCGCTACCGGCATCCTGCTGTCCTTCCTGATGATCACCGGTTGTCAATCTATTCTCCCCAGTTTTTATAACGTTCCGGTTCGTCAGGGCAATTACCTTGACGCGGAATTGATCAGCCGCTTGCATCCTGGCATGACCAAGACGCAAGTCCAGCGTACCCTGGGTACACCGTTGATCACCGATCCCTTCCACCAGAACCGTTGGGATTATGACTATTACTACAAAGAAGGGAACAAGATCACTGATCAGCGCCACCTCACGCTATTCTTCAGTGGCGAGACGCTGGATCGTATCGACGATGGCACGGTGGATTAGTCGTCTTTCGACTCCATCTCGCCGCCGCCCTTGCGCATGCGCTTACCCTCGGCGGCTCGCCTCTTGCGAACTTCCTTGGGATCGGCCAGCAGCGACCGGTAAATCTCCACCCGATCGCCCGCGTGCACGATGGCCGATAGTTTGCC
This sequence comes from Phycisphaerales bacterium, assembly GCA_014879435.1. GTDB lineage: Bacteria > Pseudomonadota > Gammaproteobacteria > Competibacterales > Competibacteraceae > Competibacter. The sequence continues at coordinate 1,627 of JACSSB010000234.1, read as the reverse complement.
CAGTTTGCCGAATACACCGACCTTTATGGCATCGAGCTGGATTTCCGGAAATCGTTCCTGTATATGCGACTGAACGATGGCCTGCTCCAGGGTGGTGCCTTCTGGCACCTCAACTGGAATGATCAGTTGTTCGTCGGGACGGGCGTAGGCGACTTCAACCCGGATGAGAACCGATTCAGCGTTTGCCATACAATTCCACCGCACGCTGGCAAAATGCATCGACCAGTGAATTGGCGATTTGCTTGAATACCGGCTCAACCGCCATTCGTAGCAACTGATTGGAGAATTCGAACTCCATGTCCAAGGAGATCTTGCAGGCATTGGCCCGCAGCGGCTCGAAGCGCCAGTAGCCTTCCAAGCGTTTAAAGGGGCCTTCCAGCAGGCGGATATTGATCATCTTGTTCTTTTGCACGCGGTTGACCGTGGTGAAACGTTTATGGACACCACCCTTGGCCATCTCGATGGTCGCCCGTACTTCATCCTCGGTATCATGATCGACACGGGTAGATCGGCACCACGGCAAAAACTGGGGATAGGACTCCACATCGTTGACCAGAGCATACATGTCGGCCGCTGAATAAAGGACCAGGGCGCTTTTTTGTACAGTCGCCACGATTCGATCTCCATTGCGGCATGATCTAAAAAATTATCGTTGGATTCTCGCCGCGCAAGTTTGGTTGAATCCGCGCTTATCCTCAAGCTTCGCGTGCCGGGCCATGGGCGTCGGCGCGGTTATACGGTTTCCGTCATGAGCAAAAAACCTACTGCAAGTAATACCCAAATTGCCCGCAACAAGAAGGCATACCACGACTTTTTTATCGAAGAACACTACGAAGCTGGCTTGGCTTTGGAAGGTTGGGAGGTAAAAAGTCTACGTGCCAGCCGCGCCCACCTCAAGGAAAGCTATGTACTGCTGCACGCGGGGGAAGCATTTTTGTTTGGCTGCCATATTTCACCGCTGACTTCGGCTTCTACCCATATCCAGGCCGATCCGACGCGTACCCGCAAACTGCTGCTGCACCGTGAGGAAATCGGCCGACTGATCGGCTTGGTCGAGCGCAAGGGTTATACCTTGATCCCGCTGGTGATGTATTGGAAGCACAACCGCGCCAAACTCGATATTGGCCTAGCACGCGGTAAGAAGGAACACGACAAGCGAGCGGCCGAGAAGGACCGTGATTGGGAGCGCGATAAGCAGCGGATCATGCGTGAGCGCTAGGAACTTATTAGCGACCGCGCTATCATAATCGCTCGACCAAGGGGGCGATCCGGTTTCGACGTGGATTGCAAAACCTAAGGCGCATGCCGAGGATGCAGCTCGCCTCGTTAAACTGGCTGTAAATTAATAGTTGCCAACGACGACAGCTACGCTCTAGCGGCTTAAGCCCGCTAGCCTCTGACCAAAACTTGCTTGTGAGGTTTGGAGCCTTTCGGGGCGCTCAGGGGTCGACTCAACACAAGCTTCGCGCCGATTCTGTCCGGGGGTGAGGCGCTAAAACTAACCGGAACCGCCGTTCGTCACCCTGCCGGTCGGGGGACGAAAGGTTAAAATAAAGACCAGGCTACGCATGTAGTGCCAAGGGCAGAGGATTTGCGGACGGGGGTTCGATTCCCCCCGCCTCCACCA
>JACSSB010000128.1 GCA_014879435.1 Phycisphaerales bacterium | reverse complement strand
ATTGAAAGCCCAGCCTCACTGAGGCGAGCGTATCTCAAGTCTCTGGCGAGGGGGGGGTGGATACGGTAGTCTGTTCACTCTCCCCGCCGACCCCGCGCAAAGGAATTTCTCTCATGAGCGACGCCGCGACCGCGCCTTGGCTGCAACTGACTCTGGAAGCCCTCGATCACAGCCCGGAACAATTGGAAGATGCCCTACTGAAAGTAGGCGCCCTAGCGGTGACGCTGGAAGATGCGGGCGATCAACCAGTGTTGGAACCAGCGCCGGGCGAAACACCATTGTGGGCGCATACCCGCGTTACCGGATTGTTCGATGCCCAAACCGACATCGAAGTGGTCAAGGGGCAATTGCGGCGCTTTCTGAACACGCGCATCCTGCCGGAATGTCGGCTGGCCTCGCTGGAAAATCGTGACTGGGTCCGTGCCTGGATGGACGATTTCCATCCGATGCGTTTCGGGCAACGGCTGTGGATTTGCCCCTCCACGCAGCCCCCACCCGATCCGACGGCTGTCAATATTCGGCTCGATCCCGGTTTGGCTTTCGGCACTGGCACCCATCCGACCACGGCACTGTGTTTGGAATGGTTGGATGGCGCGGATCTGGCCGACAAAACCGTGCTCGATTATGGCTGCGGCTCGGGCATCTTGGCCATCGCCGCTGCGAAGCTGGGCGCAAAACGGGTCTGGGCGGTGGATATCGATCCACAGGCGCTACTCGCCAGCGACGATAATGCCTCCGAAAACGAAGTCGAGGATCAAGTCGAACTGGCCACTCCTACCGAACTCGCGGCGGATTTGCGCGTGAATATCCTGCTGGCCAATATCCTAGCCGGTGTTCTGGTGCGGCTGGCACCAGAATTCCGGCGTCGGGTCAAGCCGGGCGGTCAATTGGTGCTGTCGGGCATCCTGGAACAACATACCGAAATGGTGCGAGCTGCCCTTGACGCTGATTTCAGCTTTGGATCGCCCCAGCAACGCGATGATTGGATACTACTCGAAGGGGTGCGCCGATCAGGCTGAACACCCCATGCCACCGCTTCTCATCTAGACGCCATCGCTGATCAGAGCGGAATTCGGCTGCGCCTTCATCAAGGCAAATACCTAATAAATGGCTTGAAATTCCACATGAAATATGACGGAGCTTCATCCCATTGCTGCATTCAGATATTATGGCGACCCTTTTTGCCCTCATGGTTTTTGCCGATGTACATTGGCCCCCATCTTATCTCCCCACCCGTTATTCTGGCGCCGATGGCTGGTGTCAGCGACCAGCCATTCCGGCAATTGTGTCGGCAACTGGGTGCGGGCTTGGTGGTTTCGGAGATGGTCAGTGCTGATCGGCGGTTGTGGGAGAGTCGCAAGACCCGGTTGCGCTTGGATCACAGCGGTGAGTCCGGTCCGCGCGATGTACAAATTCTCGGTACTGATCCGCAATGTATGGCCGAAGTCGCCTGCTTCAATGTCGAGCAGGGCGCTCAGATCATCGATATCAACATGGGCTGTCCGGCTAAAAAAGTCTGTGGTGCGCTGGCGGGTGCGGCGCTATTGCGCGATGAGGACTTGGTCAGGCGTATTTTGGAGGCAGTGGTCGGCGCAGTTTCCGTTCCGGTCACGCTGAAAATCCGCACCGGTTGGGATACTGATCATCGCAATGGGGTTGCCATCGCTCGTATCGCCGAACAGGCCGGTGTTCAAGCTTTAGCTGTGCACGGCCGTACTCGGGCCTGCGGTTACAGCGGGCCGGTGGATTACGCAACCATCCGTGCCATTAAACAGGCGGTAGGCATTCCCGTGATTGCCAACGGCGACATTAATACGCCGGAACAGGCGCATTGGGTACTCGATTACACCGGTGCGGATGCGGTGATGATCGGTCGAGGTGCCCAGGGTCGCCCCTGGATTTTTCGTGAGATCGCACATTTTCTACGCAGCGGTGAGCGCTTGAGCCCACCGTCCCCCTGGCAGATCGCTGCTTGGATCGCGAAGCATTTGAAAGACTTGTACCAGTTTTATGGCGAAGACGCTGGCGTTCGTATCGCTCGCAAGCATCTGATCTGGTATAGCCAGCATTGGCCCGGAAATGCTGAATTCCGAGCGCGGGTGAATGTGGCCGAAAACAGCCGCACACAACTAACACTGGTCCGCGATTTCTTTGAGTATCTGGCCAATCAGGAGCCTCTGGCCGCATGACTAATAAAATTGAACCCCCCGTTGACCTGCTGCCCGCCACCCCGCTGCGCGATCATGTCTATGAAGCCTTGCGCATTTATTTTCATAATCTTGGCGATCAGCAACCGAGCAATCTGTACGATCTGGTCTTGCGGGAAGTGGAACCCCCGCTGCTGGAAATCGTGATGCAGCGCACACGCGGCAATCAAACCAAGGCGGCCGATCTCCTTGGTATTAATCGTGGCACCTTACGCAAAAAGCTGCGGCGCTACGATCTGGACTGAATCGACAAGAGAATCACGCGGCATGAGTCTGGCCATCTTCGATCTCGACAATACCTTGCTGGCGGGTGACAGCGATTATTTATGGGGCCGCTTTCTGATCGAACAGGGACTGGTCGATCAGGAGAGCTTCGAGCGCGAAAATCAGCGTTTCTACGATCAGTATCGAGCCGGTACTCTGGATATCCAGAAATTCCT
>JACSSB010000029.1 GCA_014879435.1 Phycisphaerales bacterium | reverse complement strand
TTGCCGATGGCGTCGAGTTCGTCAGTAATTTTGCGAACTTCGGGGGGCTGGTGCGACATTTCGGCGATACCGCCGGCGTTATCGGAGATCGGACCGGAAGCATCAATGGTCATGGTCACACCAGCGGTAGCCAGCATTCCGACCGCAGCGATGGCAATGCCATACTGACCAGCGGTTTGATGGGCAATGAAGATGGCCAGTACGATGATCAGAATTGGCAACGCACAGCTTTCCAATCCCACCGCAAGACCAGTGATGATGTTGGTCGCCGGTCCGGTTTTCGAGGCTTGGATGATGCGCGACACTGGCTTGGATGAGGTGTAGTACCACGCACCACGACCGATAGCGACGCCTGCCAAATTGCCAGCCACGATGGCAGCAAATGCGGGCCAGCCATAGCCAGATATCAGCATGATCAATAGGGTGGCCACCAAAAATAGTCCAGCGGAGCTAAGCTCAGAAATCATCAGTGCCCTCTCAGGCCCATACTTCCTGAAGGCGCTCATCCCGTAGATTCCGACCAGCGATGAAATCAGTCCGATACAAGCCAGTACCAAGGGTAGCGCCAGCAGCATGGGTCGAGTGACATCCGGGCCAAAATAGTGGCTTAGTTCTGCAACGCTGGTGGTGGCGGCCAGGGTAATCGCCGCGACCATCGCACCCACATAGGATTCGTAGATGTCAGCGCCCATACCGGCGATATCGCCGACATTGTCGCCCACATTGTCGGCGATCACGCCTGGATTACGTGGATCATCCTCAGGGATGCCCGCTTCGACTTTACCAACCAGATCGGAGCCGACGTCAGCGGCTTTGGTAAAGATACCGCCACCGACCCGAGCAAACAGCGCGATGGAAGAGGCTCCCATCGAGAAACCCCAGATCGTAGCGGCAGATTCTGGATGGATGGCCAGTTGCGACGATAGCCCGGTGAAGAACAGACCCAGGCCCAGCAGACCGAAGCTGGCCACAGCCAGCCCCATCACCGCACCGCCGTTGAATCCCACCAGCAGTGCTTCGCCAGCGCCCGATTCCCGTGCTGCCGCAGTGACACGTACATTGGCCTTGGTGGCCGCTTGCATCCCAATCAGACCCGCTAGTGCCGAGGTCAGCGCACCGGCCAGAAATGCGATACTGGTGCCAAAACCATGCTGTTTGGAAACGGCAAGCAGGCTGGCCGTCACCAAGGCAAAAATACCAATTTTTACATACTGGGCACGCAGATAGGTCATAGCACCGAGTTGGATTTCGGTGGCGATTGACGTCATTAATTCATCGCCGGTGGGCCGACGGACAATCTCCTTGTAGAGCTTTGCGGCAAAGGCCAGCCCGCCCAGGCCCAGCACCAATGCCAAAATTCCGACAAACATAGAATTAATTCCCCCTAATGAGCTTGCATTTGCATGGTCCGCATGCGTAGCGGCCAAGGTTGGGTAATAATACCCGAATGAGGGGTCATCAAGCCGACTAATGTTTAACAAAGGTCCAGATTTTTGGTACGGCTTGGGACCGACGATAAAGGCCGGCATGTGATAAAGGTCGGCATGAGCGGTCGAATTCAGCGGGAGAAATCTAAAAATGAAGTGTAAACACTACATGATGTCGGCACCCACCTATGTGATCGACACCGCGCCGCTGTCAGAAGCGCTGTCCATCATGGTCCGCAAGCACATGCAGGATCTGATGGTGGTTAATGATCGGACCGAGTTTGTGGGCACCATTACCTCGTTCATGTTCTCCAAGATGCTACTGCCGCCTGGACCGCAGTTACCGGATGATGCTGAGGTCGAGAGCGCTGCGGATGTCGATAACCGACTCATCCCACATCTGCATCGCAAGGTAGCCGATTTCGCTGTTACTCATCCGGTGGTCGATCCAGAAGCGCCGCTGTCCGATGCGCTGCGGCTACTGGCGGAGGGTTATATCCGCCTGCCAGTGGTGGGTGCAGACCGCAAGTTGGTCGGTTCGCTCTCGTCGCTGACGATCCTCCGGCGATTCCGTTTCTAAACTGCTGCACGGTCGGTACGGGACGTTGCTTCGCTTGGTTTCGGGCCGTACCGTGCGTTCAAACCCGGCGATGATCGTTCCAGTGCCAGTGGTGGTGTCGGGCAGATAGTGAAGGACGCGGCGTTGTTATCAGCGTTATCAGCTACCGTAAACCCGTGCTTGAAATGCAGAGTGCACGGCATGCGAGTCTCCTTATGGGGACTCGCATTATGCTTCGGAGCTGTCTCGTTGAAGCAGGGATCTACCGAAGAAATATTTGTAGATCATCGCGGCACTTCGTGAAAATTTCCTTCCCACAGAATAGGGAAGGATATCAAATTCATCCCCTTCTCAATCGCGTTTCCCCGACTGTGGCTGTCGAGTCTACCCGATGTTATCGGCCGCGATAGCTTACCGGGGTAAGCTACTCAAATCATGGTAATCCAATGAAAAATTTTCCAAAAAATTTCTTATGGGGTGCGGCGACGGCGGCTTATCAGGTAGAAGGCGCTTATCAGCAAGACGGTAAGGGTCTATCGATATGGGATATTTACGCTCACATACCTGGTACGACCTATATGGGCACTAATGGAGATATTGCTGTCGATCATTATAACCGCTATCAGGAAGATGTCCGATTTATGGCTGAGATGGGATTAAAGTCCTATCGA
>JACSSB010000109.1 GCA_014879435.1 Phycisphaerales bacterium | reverse complement strand
GGCAAAGTGAATCCCGGTCTGGGTGATCACGCCGCTTACCCGCCCGCCTTCCAGCATCAGGTCGGCGGCGGCTTGCTGAAATACGGAGAGATTGGGCTGGTTTTCAATCAAGCTCCGCACCGCTGAGCGATACAATGCGCGGTCGGCTTGGCAACGGGTGGCGCGCACCGCTGGTCCTTTGCGGCTGTTGAGGATGCGGAACTGAATACCGGCCTGATCGGCGGCGCGGGCCATGATGCCACCGAGAGCGTCGATTTCCCGAACCAGATGGCCCTTGCCGATACCACCGATGGCCGGGTTGCAGCTCATCGTCCCCACCGTTTCGATGGTGTGGGTCAGCAGCAGGGTATTCAAACCCATCCGTGCCGAGGCCATACACGCCTCGGTGCCAGCGTGACCGCCGCCGATCACGATGACGTCGAATGATTCGGGATAATGCATGGTAAAGGCTACTCCGGTAACGGCAACTGCACCGCGTAATTGGACACTGGTAAGGCTACGGTGATCACACCCAGTTTGGCGAGAAAGTGGGCAAAGCGCTTATAGGCGACCTCGTCTAGTGCCGCTGGGCGGCGGGCTAGGCGCGGCAAGGTATCGCGCCAGGCGCGTTGATTCAATTCATCGTCTAATTCTTTGTGGTGACTAATAAAGAGCTGCCAAGCTTCATCGGGATGGTTGATGGTGTAAAGAGTCGCTTGTTCCAGTGCGGTCAAGAAGCGCCGTAAGCGAGGATCGTTGAGTTGGTCGCGCGGGGCGATCAGCACCAGTGCATCGTAGGGAGCTACTCCTTCTTCTTCTGGATAGAAGATACGGCCGGGTTTTTTAGCCAAGTCCATTTGGTTCAGATCGAAATTGCGCGATACCCCGACCGCCGCATCGACTTGTCCTGAGAGCAATGCGGGCAGCGGCGAGGTTCCGATATTGACGAGTTCAACTTCTTCTAATTTAAGGTTGGCGTGTGCCAGCAGCGCTTTGAGCAGCGCTTTATCGAGGTCTGTCCCCGAAGCGCCAATCTTGTGACCCTTGAGGTCGGCCAGGGTTTTGATCGGACTACTTTTCAGCACGACCAGTGCACTTAATGGGGTGGATACCAGCGTACCGATGCGCTTGATCGGTACGCCAGCATTGATATCAATATGTAACTGCGGTTGATGGCCCACCGCTAGGTTTACTTTATCGGCGCCAGCCAGTTTGGATGGATCGTCGGGATTGGCTGGAACTTGGAGTACGACTTGTAGATTTTCGGCAGCAAAAAAACCTTTTTCCTGCGCTACTACCAGCGCAGCATGGTTCGGGTTTACCGCTTGATCGAGCATCACGGTGAATGTGTTCTTGGCAGAGCTGGTAGGCTCATCGGCTCGGGCAACCGATACCAGAACGGCCAATTCCAGCACGAACAGCAAGGTGCAGATTGCTTTTGACATCGTTGTTGATCTCATGCGGTGGTTTCGAGTTTTGGTGTGGGTTGGGTGCGACCATAACAAGAATCAATCATTTTTCAATTTGTTTTGCTGGGTGGTCAAGAGAGCCTGTTCCTTGCGCATCATCGTGTCGGAGCACAAGTACTGCAACGCACCACAATATAAAAAGGTAATAAACATATAGATATTAATTTCTTTTGGATTTATCGAATTTGTTGCTAAGTTAATCTAATGAATAAATTTGACAGGCGAGAGCCGCTTTCTTCTCCATCGGCGAGAAACGCATTTGGGAAACACGTTTATGAATCAGGTACAGAAACAGGAACAGGCAGACGTTGATCTGCAGGGAAGCGCCGCGCTTCCAGGGTTCGATCTAGAGGGTACCAACCAAGAGTTGGCTACCGTCGGAGCCGAGCAGCGGGTAGCGTGGGCGCTAGAAAATTTTCCCGGTCGTGTCGTACTGACTTCCAGTTTTGGAGCCCAATCGGCGGTGTGTCTGCACATGGTCACGCGCCAGCAACCGGATATCCCGGTTGTGTTGGTGGATACTGGTTACCTGTTCCCGGAAACCTATCGCTTCATAGATGAGTTGTCCGAACGCTTGTCCCTGAATATTAGTATTTATCGCGCCGAACTCAGTGCGGCTTGGCAGGAAGCCCGCTATGGCAAGTTGTGGGAGCAGGGCGTGGAAGGGATCGAGCGCTATAACCGATTTAACAAGGTCGAGCCGATGCAGCGGGCGCTCAAGGATCTGAGTGCAGCCGCCTGGATTTCCGGGTTACGTCGGCAACAGGCCAAGAGTCGCCAGAACCTTGAAGTGTTGTTATGGCGTAACGGTCGCTGCAAGGTGCATCCGTTGATCGATTGGACGGATCGCGATGTTTACCGCTACCTGAGCCAGTACAACTTGCCCTATCACCCGCTTTGGCATCAGGGTTATGTTTCAATCGGTGATACCCATACCACCCGGCGCCTGTTGGATGGGATGACCGAGGAAGAGACCCGTTTCTTCGGCCTCAAGCGCGAGTGCGGTTTGCACGAACACGTTTGATCGATCCAATCCGCTGTCGCTGTGTTACATGGCTTTTGCGCCGTTGCTTCTATCAACGGTGTAGTGAACACCCGTTTTTGATTAAGGATAGAAAGGCGTAGATACCGTCTTGATGGTCAAGACGGTATCCCAAGTTATGAAAATAACGGACCTGTAGAGCCGCTGGATGAGCGATCTCGCTCAGGTGTGCGACCATCGCATCACT
>JACSSB010000030.1 GCA_014879435.1 Phycisphaerales bacterium | reverse complement strand
CTGTTCAGGGATAAAGACAGATTGGTGAACAAAAGTGGGCCGCTGGCCCACTTTTTATTTGGTGATTGAAGGATGGGCCAGGATTTTCAAACACTCAAACGGATCGTGGCTGCTACGGTAGAGGCGATGGGCTATGAGCTGGTGGGCGTGGAATTTCATCCCCGTTCCGTCAGCGCTTTGCTGCGTGTTTATATCGATGGTGAGAACGGCATTACTCTGGATGACTGCCAGCGGGTTAGCCATCAGGTGAGCGGCGTACTGGATGTTGAGGACCCGATCACTGGGTCATACACCCTGGAGATCTCTTCGCCGGGATTGGATCGTCCATTGTTCGAGGCCAAGCATTTTGAGCGCTTTGCCGGTGCGGAGGTTCGGATTCAACTTAGAGAGCTGCTGGATGGGCGACGGAAGTTGGTCGGATGCCTACTTGGAATGCGTGGCAGCGATGTGGTGATCGTTGGCCATGACGGGCAGGAGTGGCAGGTGCCGCTTGAGCAGATTGAGAAGGCTCGGTTGGTGCCCCAACTCTAAGGCGGGATGACAGCATGCGGCTCCGGCTGGGAGGCAGAATGATATGCGCGTTAAAGACAGCAAAGAAGGTAACAAAGAGATTTTGCTGGTCGTGGATGCTGTTTCCAATGAGAAAGGCGTCAGCAAGGAGATCATTTTTGGCGCACTGGAAGTGGCGCTGGCATCAGCGGCCAAGAAGCGTTACGAAGGTGATCCTGACGTGCGGGTAGCGATCAATCGGCGGACTGGCAGCTACGAAACCTTTCGGCGTTGGATGGTTGTGGTCGATGCCACGCATATCGAAACGCCAGACCGCCAAATGAACCTGGAAGAAGCGCGGCGGCTCCGCATTGATGCTCGTGTCGATGAATACGTCGAGATCCCTCTGGAAAATGCTGATTTTGGTGGCCGTATCGCCGCGCAGACCGCCAAGCAGGTCATCGTCCAGAAAGTACGGGATGCCGAGCGGGCGCAGATTGTGGATGCTTACCTGCATCGTAAGGGTGAGTTGATCGGTGGCGTGGTCAAGCGCCTGGACCGGGATCGAGACCGGCGGCCAGAGCGTGGTGAGCGCTTGGAGCGCAGCGATGTCATCGTCGATGTGGGTGCTAATGTCGAAGCCAAGATCGCGGGCGAGGATCAGATTCCTCGCGAGTCGTTCCGGGTTGGTGAGCGTGTGCGCGGTTATCTGAAGGACGTACGTGCTGAAAGCCGTGGCCCTCAGCTTTTCATCAGCCGAGTGGCACCCGAATTCTTGATCGCCCTATTTTCGCTGGAAGTGCCTGAAATCAATCAGGGCATCATCGAAATCAAGGGAGCAACGCGCGATCCTGGCTCAAGAGCCAAGATCGCGGTCAAGAGCAAGGATGCCCGCATCGACCCCATCGGGGCCTGTGTGGGCATGCGCGGTGCCAGAGTACAGAGTGTAACCAATGAACTGGCCGGTGAGCGGGTGGACATCGTGCAGTGGGACGATGATCCGGTTCGCTTCGTCATGAACGCCATGTCGCCGGCCGAGGTTGAATCCATCATCGTCGACGAGGACACCCATAGCATGGATATCGTCGTCGCCGATGAAAGGCAACTGGCTCAAGCCATTGGCAAAGGTGGACAAAACGTGCAGTTGGCCAGCCGATTGACCGGTTGGACTCTGAACGTCATGACTCGAACTCAGGCACAAGCGAAACGCGGCCAGGAAGACGAGGTTTTGTCGCACATGTTCGTGGAGCAATTGGGGGTGGACGAAGAGATTGCCACGATTTTAGTGCGAGAAGGATTCGCTGGCCTGGAAGAAGTTGCCTATGTGCCGGCACATGAGATGTTGGAGATTCCGGAATTCGATCAAGAGATCGTTGAAGAACTGCGAGGGCGTGCGCGCGATGTGTTGCTCACGCGTGCGATTGCTGCTGAAGAGCAGATCGACAGTGTCCGGCCAGCCGAGGATTTATTGCAGATGGATGGTATGGATGAGGTATTGGCTTTTATGTTGGCAAGTCGTGGAATCACGACTATGGATGATCTGGCTGAGCTGTCGGTAGACGATCTCAACGAAATTATCGGGTTGGATAATGAGCGGGCCGCGAAATTAATCATGACGGCGCGGGCGCCTTGGTTTTCGAATGACGAGCGGTAGACGGAAGACAGGCTCGGTCTGGGGGTGGTAAATGACGGATGTAACGGTCAAGCAGTTTGCGACGGTCGTCGGCATACCGGTGGATCGCCTGTTGGAACAATTTGCCGAAGCTGGCATTACGATTAATGGCGCGGAAGTGACGATTACGGAAAAGCAAAAATTGGATTTGCTGGCGCATTTGCGCAAGAGTCATGGTAACCGACCGGCTCAGGAGACAGTCGCCGAGCCCAAGCGCATCACGCTCAAGCGTAAAACGCATAGTGAAATTAAAATGGCTGGCGGCGGTGCCGGACAGATCAAAACCGTTAGTGTTGAAGTTCGCAAGAAACGTACTTACGTCAAACGCAGTTCGATTGAGGAAGAGGCTGGGTCGGCCGGATCACCAGTGGCGGCGGCAGAAATAGAAGAACGTCGTCGCCATGGAGAAGATCCCCGTAAGTCCCAGGCTCAACCAGGATCATCGGTGGAAGCGGTATCGCCACGACCTTCGGATGAAGTAGCCCGTCGTCAGGCCGAGGCTGAAGAAGCTGCCCGTCGTCAGGCTGAGGCTGAAGAAGCTGCCCGTCGT
>JACSSB010000063.1 GCA_014879435.1 Phycisphaerales bacterium | reverse complement strand
CATATGCAGCGAACTGCATCTGATCTGGCGCGAAGATAACGACAACCCGGTGCTGCCGTTGATTTTGAGCAAATTGATGCACGATCACCAAGCCTGATGGCGAAACACGGTAACCGCTCCATCGTCGAACACGCGCCTGACGGTAGTACCGTATTGCGTCTCGCTCTATGATGAAGCATCGCAAATCGACAACGGATTTTCTGCGTAAAATCTGTGGCTAATGCGGTAGTTCTTCAGTGAGTACGTGGGTAAACCAAAACTCCAACCGCTGGTTGAAGAAATCAGTTGGACCAAGAATATGTTGCAACATCAGCGAAGCCTTCGTTGACAAGATGGCGCGGCTGACGGCGAGTTGATGCAGGCATTTCCAGAAATGAAAGGCTTTTCTAAGCGAAATCTGGAGCAAATCTGCCGTTGGTATTACTACTGGTCGAAAGATACCGCAATTACGAAGCAGCCTGCTTCGCAATTGCCAGTTGCCCAGTATCGAGACCCTGGAAGCAGAGTTGCGTAGTGCGGTTGGAGGTGGAAATGAATAAATGTTGGCAGGACGAGATGACGCGGCTGACGGCCAAAAGCACCTCCTCTGCAAAAGAGGTCACTGCATGACCCAAATTCAGAAACTCACTATCAAGGGCTACAAATCGATCAAGGCGCTTGAGAACTTTGAGTTGCGGCCGTTGAATGTCTTGATTGGTGCCAATGGCTCGGGCAAGAGTAATTTCATCGGCCTGTTTCGCTTCCTGGCCTCGGTAGCAGGTGACAACTTTCCGGTAGATGTACAGAAATGGGGTGGGCCAGAAGCACTGCTGTATTACGGCAGCAAGGTAACACCGCAGATGAATTTGGAGATTCAATTCTCTCCCACAGTCGGCCACACAGCCACGTTTGAAAATGGCTACCGGCTGACACTGGAAGCCACTCAGGACAACCGACTGATCTTCACCCGTGAAGAGCCAACGGTTCAGGGAGATTTTTTTAGAGTCTACTCGCTGGGGGCTGGACACGACAGCGCACGGATTCGAACTGACAAAAACAGCCCAAGTGCCACAGTCAGCCGCTATGTACTGGACAAACTACAAATCTGGCGGCAATACCACTTTCACGACACAGGCGATACAGCAGCCGTCAAACGCATCCATGCGATAAATGACAATCTGCGATTAAAACCCGACGCTGCCAACCTAGCCGCCTATCTGCGCAAGCTGAAGACTACGCCGACCTGGGAGAACAGCTACGACCGCATCGTGGAAACCATCCGCCGCGCTGCGCCTTTCTTTGGTGATTTCGTACTCCGCGATGAAGAGAGCGACTATATCGAGCTGGAATGGACCGAGCGTGGGCGACCGGATACACCTTGGAAAGCACATGTGCTATCGGACGGTACGCTACGTTTCATCTGCCTGACCACGCTGCTACTACAACCCGCCACCTTGCTGCCCGACACTGTATTGATCGACGAGCCGGAACTGGGCCTGCATCCTTTTGCCATCAACTTGCTGGCGGAGATGCTGAAAGAAGCTGCGGAATCGAAACAAGTCATCGTTTCCACGCAGTCGGTGGAACTCTTGAATAACTTCCAACCGGAAGATGTAGTGGTGGTACAGCGTGAGAACGATGCCTCAGTATTCAAGCGTCTAGACACTGAAGAATTAGCCGATTGGCTGATGGACGACTACAGCCTGGGCGAATTATGGAAACGCAATGTACTGGGCGGAAGGCCGACGCGATGAGCCGCGTGGTAGTGGTTTGCGAAGGCGAGACCGAGGAAGAATTCGTCCGTGATGTGCTGGCCCCCGGCTTTTATGGTCTGGACTTGTACCTCGAACCGCAAATGGTGGAATCTTCACCAGGACATCGTGGTGGTGCGCTGAATTACGACCGGGTGAAACCCCACTTGCGCAACGTATTGCGCCAGAAGAATGCACCAGTGGTCACAACGTTCTTTGATCTCTACAAACTTGATAAACGTTTTCCGGGATTTGAGCAGTCGCTGGATAAACCTGATCTCGCTCAACGGCTTGATGTGCTTCGACGTGCACTGCATGAAGATATCGTCGTTGCTGCCGGATGCCAACCGGAACGCTTCATCCCCTACATTCAGCCCTATGAGTTTGAGGCTCTGCTGTTCAGCAACATAGCATCGCTGTCCTTGGTAAATCCGTCCTGGCCGAAAAAAGCCATCGACCGGCTAGTTGCAATCCGTAATGCCGCCACATCGCCTGAGCACATCAACGACCAGCCAGCAACCAAACCCGCAGCACACCTGGAACGCGAACTGAGTAACCCCAACTACCGTAAGCGTCGGCACGGTCCCATCGCGGCCCAAAAGATCGGGCTGGTCAAAATTGAAGCCGAGTGTGCGTTCTTCGCTGCTTGGCTATCACAAATCAGGCGCTTAGCTCAGCCATGATGAACGAACAACAACGCGAAGTGCTGTGTAACCGAGCATGAAAACGAAACCGAACCCGAGATCCTGAATATGTCCGCTGACCGTCCCTGCCCCTGCGCCCGCGTTTTTCGCGATCCCGTGCATTTCCTCGCTCTCGGCTTCGGCTCCGGCTGTGCACCCAAAGCTCCGGGCACTTTTGGCACCCTGGCGGCAATTCCGCTGTACTTACTGGCACAACCGCTATCCTTGTGGGCTTATCTGGCGCTGACGATCCTTGGCTTCGTGGTGGGCATCTGGCTTTGCGACCGCACCGCCCGCGATCTCGGCGTT
>JACSSB010000343.1 GCA_014879435.1 Phycisphaerales bacterium | reverse complement strand
CGCTACTGGATTCCCGCTTTCGCGGGAATGACGATGAAGTGCATAACGCTTCGTTTTCACAACCCAAAGAGGGTTGCTATAGCTGATCGACGTCGATATTGCTACTTCAGCAATCGATCCAGAAACCCATTAAACAGTGCCCAGGATTTGCGATCAGCGTCTTCCCGGTAGCGATCACTACCGAATACGGTAAAGGCATGCGGTGCGCCGCCGTAGGTCACCATCTCGTGTTGGACGCCAGCCGCTTCCAACTCCTTGGCCAGCGCGGCGAATTGATCCATGGTAACGGCAGTATCGGCGGTGCCGTGCATCACCAGAATCTCACCCTTGGTCTGAGCATAATTCTGTCCCGCTGGCGTTTCGAGACCACCATGAAAAGTGGCGAAGCCTTTCAGATCAGCGCCAGAACGCGCCAGTTCCAGCACCGCCGCTCCACCGAAGCAATAGCCCACCGCCACTGCATTATCGGTGTTGGCACCCTTGGCACGCCCAGCATCAAGCGCACCCTTCATCAAAGCACGCATCTTCTCGCGATCCTGATATAACGCGCCGGTATGCTGGCGCTTGTCGGCCATTTCGGTGGGCCGCACGCCCTTGCCGAATAAATCAGCGGCAAACACGGCATAACCCCTTTCGGCCAACATATTGGCGCGTTTGACTTCGTAATCGGTCAAGCCATCCCAATCGTGAATCATCAACACTAGCGGTGCTTGCTTGCCGGGGCTGATGTAATAGCCCTCGTAGGGCTGGCCATTAACCTCGTAGATCACAGCCTCGCCAGTAGCACCCAGCGCCAGCAACGGTACCCAACTCAACAGTGTTGCGGCTATCCAATTTCTCATCACGTGTACTCCCCTTGGTGGACGATCCGACTTGTAGTCGGTCTGTTTTCAGTGACCTGCCTCAATGTGAACGGTTCCGACGGATAGGGCAAAGCGAAAGAGAAACCCTTTATCCGATCACGTTTATACTGGTCCAGCTTTATCTGATAGCAACCATGGCTTGAAACCCGGAACTTGGAGATGAAGAAGAAACTGCTATTGCTGGTGCTGTTGCTGCTCGCGGTGGGCGGTGGCGTTTATTGGTGGCAATTCATGCACAAAGCGCCGCGTGATACCACACAACTCACTTTATATGGCAATGTCGAGATCCGCGAGGTGGATCTGGCTTTCGACGCTAGCGGACACGTCCTTGCAATTGAAGTCGAAGAAGGCGACCGCGTGCAGCCGGGACAGACACTGGCGCGACTGAACCCGAACAAACTAGAGGCGGCGCTGGTAGCGGCCGAAGCCACCGTGACCGCCCAGAAACAGGCATTAGCCAAGCTCAAGACCGGTAGTCGGCCGCAGGAAATCCGTCAGACCCGCGCCCAAGCCGATGCGCTTGCCGCCAAATCCCTCATGGCACGGATCAGCTACCAACGCCTACTGAAAATGGGCCAGAAAAAACTGGCGGCGCCGGAAGAAATCGACCAAGCCCGCGCCGCTGCCGAGGCCGCCGAGGCCGAAGCCCGTGCTGCCGAAGAAACCCATGCCCTGGCCGTCGTCGGACCACGCGCCGAAGACATCGCCATGGCCGAGGCCGAATTAGCAGCGCGTCGGGCGGAAGAAGTGCTGGCACGAGCACGATTGGCGGATGCCACGCTGTTGGCTCCAGCGTCGGGCATCGTGCGCCAGCGTATTCTTGAACCAGGAGACATGGCCTCACCACAGACGCCGGTACTGACTCTCGCCCTCAACGATCCACTCTGGGTGCGCAGCTATGTGCCGGAAACCGATCTCGGTCGGGTCCGCATTGGTATGGCCGCCGAGATTCATAGCGATAGTTTTCCGGGTAAAAGCTATCGCGGCTGGGTCGGCTTTCTCTCGCCTACCGCCGAATTCACCCCCAAGAACGTGGAAACCCCGGAGTTACGCACCCGTCTGGTCTATCAGGCGCGGGTTTTCGTCTGCGATCCTCAAGAAGAATTACGTCTAGGCATGCCCGCCACGGTGATTCTCGCGCTGGATACCCCGCCCAAGGCGGATACCCAACTTGATCGACGCTGCACGGAGTGAAACGGTGACTGTCGTCGCCGACACTTCCCCGTCGGCCGCGCTCGCCTGCCACCAATTACTTAAGACTTTCAGCAGTGGCAAGCGAACCATTCAGGCGCTGAATAGCATTGATCTGAGGATCGCGCCGGGGCGGATCGTCGGTCTGATCGGGCCGGATGGTGCCGGTAAGACGACATTGATGCGCCTGTCTGCCGGTCTGTTGGTTGCGGATGCGGGCGAGTTGCGTATCTTGGATCTGGACGTAGCCCAGGAACCTTTGGCGGTGCAATCCGCCATCGGTTACATGCCACAACGCTTTGGCTTGTATGAAGATTTGAGCGTTCAGGAAAATCTGGATCTGTATGCCGATCTGCAAGGGGTCGCGGTCACCGAACGCCGCGAGCGCTACGTCGAACTGATGCATCTGGTGGGTCTGGCCCGTTTCACCACGCGGTTGGCAGGGCACCTGTCCGGCGGCATGAAGCAAAAGCTTGGTCTGGCTTGCACTCTGGTGCGACCGCCGCGCCTGCTACTGCTGGACGAACCCACGGTTGGGGTCGATCCGCTGTCGCGGCGCGAGCTGTGGCTCATCATCCAGCGACTGGTACGGGAACATGGGGTGAGCGTGTTGCTCAGCACTGCTTATCTGGACGAAGCGGAACGCTGCGACGAAGTGATTTTGCTACATCA
>JACSSB010000224.1 GCA_014879435.1 Phycisphaerales bacterium | reverse complement strand
GATCTGGCGGTTTCTCCCCTGCTTCAGCGCATCTATGCCGCCCGTGGCGTGCGCTCCACGGATGAACTGCAGCGAGATCTGCGGCTGCTTACATCGCCCCAGTCTCTTCTCGGCATGCAAAAGGCGGTCGATCTGCTGCACACCGCCTTGCGCGAAGAGTGGCGCATCCTCATCGTCGCCGATTTCGACGCCGATGGCGCTACCAGTTGCGCACTGGCGATACGGGCGCTACGCAGTCTGGGTGCGACCTGGGTCGATTATCGGGTGCCGAATCGCTTCGAGCATGGCTACGGTCTGAGTCCAGAAATCGTAGCAATCGCTGCCGAGGCGCAGCCCGATCTGCTGATCACCGTAGATAACGGTATCTCCAGTCATGAAGGTGTAAAAGCCGCGCAGGCGCGGGGCATCAAAGTGTTGATCACCGATCACCACGTGCCTGGACAGGAATTACCGCCCGCTGAAGTCATCGTTAATCCCAACCAAGTAGGGGATGATTTTCCCAGTAAGAATCTGGCGGGAGTCGGCGTGATTTTCTATGTGCTGATGGCGCTGCGGATGCGCTTGCGCGAGACCGACTGGTTCGCACAGCGCGGCTTGAGTGAGCCGAATCTGGCCCAATTTCTTGATCTGGTCGCATTCGGCACGGTGGCAGACGTGGTACGCCTGGATCATCACAACCGTATTTTGGTCGAGCAGGGATTGCGCCGGATTCGCCAGAATCATTGCGTGCCTGGGATCACCGCCTTATGCGAAGTCACTGGCCGTGCGCAGGAGCGCTTAAGTGCCAGCGATATCGGCTTTTATCTTGGACCGCGCATCAACGCCGCCGGACGCTTGGAAGACATGAGTCAAGGGATTGAATGTCTACTCAGCGACGATCTGGACACCGCTCGGAACATCGTCCGTCGCCTGCATGAAATCAACCGGCAGCGTGGCGAACTGACAGCCGAGATTCAGGCTCAAGCTCTGGCGCGGCTGGACCAACTGGCCCCAGCCATGGCCAATCTGCCCTTCGGACTCTGTCTGTTCGATCCAACGTGGCATCAAGGCATTATCGGCATCATCGCCGGTCGCCTGAAAGAACAATTGAATCGTCCGGTAATCGTTTTCGCACCGGATCGGGATGGCAACATCAAAGGATCGGGGCGTTCGGTGGCAGGGGTACACCTACGTGATGCCCTGGCCTCGGTGGCCACCCAGCATCCTGGTTTAATCCGTCATTTTGGCGGTCATGCCATGGCTGCTGGTCTGACCTTGGCCATGACCGACTTCGAGCCGTTCAACCAAGCCTTCGACACCGAAACCCGCCAGTGGCTGAGCGATGAGGATCTCCAGGGTCGCTTGCTGAGCGATGGCGAATTGGAGCCGATGGAGCTTTCCTCAGAGACCGCCGAACTACTGCGCGAGGCGGGTCCTTGGGGGCAGGGATTCCCTGAACCCCTGTTCGATGGCGTGTTCGAGGTGACCGCGCATCGCATCATGAAGACACAGCATCTCAAGCTATGGCTGCGGCCGCCGGGAACCACATTGGTGTTAGAAGCGGTCGCCTTCCGTCAGGCGGCCAGTTTCGACCCCAGCACGACGCAAGCGCGCATCGCCTATCGCCTGGACATCAACGAATGGCGCGGAGAACGTCGCTTGCAATTGCACGTCGAGTATCTGGAAGCAATTTAGTGCTGTAACCTGATCTTCTGATCACGACGGATCGGAACCCTCCTCGACCTCGGCAAATCGCCAAGCATTTTTACCGGCTCGCTTGGCGGCGTACATGGCCTGATCGGCCTGCTTTAGTAGTGTCATCGCCCATTCGAAATTATCTGGTGATTCCGGCCGGTATAGGGCGATACCGATACTGGCCGTAACCCTGGCACTCGCGTCTCCCAGCGGCACCGGTTCGGCCAAACGCGTGATGATCTTTTGGGCCACGGCAATCACGCTCTCCACCTGTTCGAGATCGCTCAGGATCACCGTGAATTCATCGCCACCTAAGCGAGCCACAGTATCTGCAGCACGTACACAATGCCGCAAACGTTCGGCAATTTGCCGAAGCAGTTGGTCGCCTTGATCGTGACCGAAGGTATCATTTACGGCCTTGAAGCCATCCAGATCGACCAGGAACAGTGCGAGCAATCGCTGCTGCCGCCGGGCTCGCTGTAAGCCCTTGCGTAAGTGTTCGAAGAATAGATTACGGTTGGGCAGGGTGGTGAGACTGTCAAAATTGGCCAATTGCCAGTTGCGCTTGCTGAATTCGGTCAGGGCGCGAGTACGCTCTGCTACCTTGGCCTCCAAGGTCTGATCATAATTTCGCAGCAGCACTTCAGCCTTTTTGTGCGCAGTGATATCGGTAGTGGTACCGCGATACCCCAAAAACTTACCATCTTCGTCGAATAGGGGCAGGCCACTGTTACAGGTCCAGACCGATTGCTTTCGCCCCGGTAAGTACGCGCGCAGTATTATTTGCTGGAATGGTCGCCGTTGCTCGGTCAGAACCCGTAGCGTGGCCAGATCGGTGCCCTGCTCCTGGGGAAGCACATACTCGTTCCAGCGCACCCGCAGGCGTCTCTCCTCTTTGGAGGCGCTCTGGGCCAACTGCCCGCTCAATCGGCACAAACGACCATGGGCATCGAATTCCCACAACAGATCGTTAGACACCTCAGCCAGATCACGAAACCGTGCGATATCAGCCAATCGCGCCTGAGAAATCGCGCCTGTTAACAATCCAGACGCAACCACCGCCACCATCACGATCTGATACTGAAACAAGAGATTGGCTTGGCCAAATAGTGCCACCATCGCCACGATCCCCAGTTCGTACAACAGCAGTACCACCAAGGTGCCGCGAATATCGTGTGTCGCCACGGTCCAAATCAATATCGGCAACAACAGCAGCGTCATGAAAGAATAGGATTGATCTTGCCACAGGCAGCACGGCCCCCAGAATAAGCCGATCAGCACGATGATGCCTACTACCCCCTGCGCCAGGACCAAGCGGGCTGACGGCGGATCGACCGCTCGCCACGATACGGGTAAGCGGGGCCGTTCTTTCCTGCCGAATTGCCGGGCCAGCGGTGCGGCGAAAATCAAGCTAAGCGGCGTAAAAATGGCCACTCCGACAAAATCACCGATCCACCACCCCAGCATGGCCGACGACAGCGACGCTCGCGACGGTAGCATCCCCGCCATATACAAAACCTGAGCACCAATCAGAGCCGAAAATAAGGCTCCAATAGCGGCCGCCACCAGGAACAGGGCCACTCGTTGTGGATCGTTGAAATGATATCCTCCGCCAGAGCCCCGTTTTAGAGAGCTACGCAGAACATGCGCGGCCACCGCATAGCCAAGGGGGGGGATCAACGCGCTCAGGAGATCATAGGGCCACTGTTCCCAAGACCAGAGAGACAGACCGGCCAGCAAAGCGGCACTGATCGGTAAGGGCAATACGCATACGCCGTACTCCAACAGCACAGCGAAGGTCAACCCGGCAGGCGGAAACCAGAGATCAACACCAACGACCCAGTTCAACACGGTCGATGCATGCCATAACGCGACCCAGACTACTACATAGAGCGATGCTAGCACCCCTTTGCGTATGCTGCGGGAATACTCTGCTGGCACGGTACCGCTCACACCTTCGACCACCCTCTTGATCGGCGCCTCTCCCAAATTATTTTTTCATATATTTATTATAGTTATATACAAAAAACAACTATTAAACAACCCCAGTGCTTAGTAGTGCTCAACCACATACAAATCTTCATTTCGCAATACCAGGGCCAAGGCATCGCCGACTACTTCGGCCCAGTGCGCGCAACTGCTCTCGTCGCTCAATAGATCTTGGCGGATCTCAACTTCTACATGCGGCAAACCCGCTGCACCGCCGTGGGTATCCATGGTAAAACCCACTTTGCGCCCGGAATACGGTTCATTGTCACCGACACATAGTTCAGGATTGGCTCGGAACTGCGCCAGTAGCGGTTCGGCCAAGCGGGGATCACGATTCCACAACACACCGAGATGCCACGGGCGGCGGAACCCGTTCATTACCGGCGTGAAGCTGTGAATGGCGATCAATACCGGTGCACGGCCATGGCCGTGCCGCCAGTGCCGTGCCAGAAGCTGAGTAATGGCGTGATGGTAGGGCCAAAATACTGCATTCACCCGCATCTCGGCGGCGCTATCGCTGAGCTGATGATTACCGGAGATGAAAGTGCCATCACTCACTTCGGCGATTGAGGTGGGATCACCAGGAGGACGATTGCAGTCGATCACCAGCCGTGAGTAACCGCACAGCACCGCTGGTGCGTTCAACCGCGCCGCCAAGTGTCGAGTTACGCTGGCCGCCCCGATATCCCAGGCAATGTGCCGCGCCAGATCCACCGATCCCAGGCCCAGTTGTTTGAGTGTGGCGGGTATCGTATTGCTCGCATGGTCACAAACCAGCACCAGCGGCGCTGTGCCATCCAGGTTGACCACGACGAAAGGCGGCGGATCTTCGTCGCCGAGCAACGGCGACGACAACAAAGGCGAAGGAGATGCGTCCTTAATCCAGTCGATCAAACACATTCCTCCAAAAGCGATCGGCCTGATCTGGACCAGACAGCTCCTGACTGAGAATGCTCAAGGCCTCGTCCAGGCTTTTGGCGGTACTCCACACTTCATCACATAGGATAACGGCCATGGGTCCAAGGAATTCCACCAGTTCCTCTTCCAGGATCTTCCGGGTCCGATCCGTCATCCGTAAGCTCTTGGGATTGGGTTCCTGCACCGAGCGCGCCGATCCCCCGCGATGTCCTCCTCGAAGCAATTCCAGAATGTAATCGGTTGCCGGTGTCGGCGCCTTGGATGACAGCAAATGACCCTCGGCGAAGCGGGAGGCATTGGCGCGGACATCCTGATGGCGCAGCGAATCCAAAACCTCCAGCGCCTCCGCACCGTGTTTGTTCTGAAAGACCAGAGCGAGGATCTCGCCTTCCTTCAGACTGAACTGGAATACCTGATTATTAGAGCTCACGACCAGCAAGGTGCCGGTGCGTCGATCTCGACATAAGGTTCGCAGTTCTTCATCCAAGAATTTGATGAGCGGGGAAAGTTGTGATTGAACCATGTCCAACGTCTCCAGAATGGACCTCTCGACCACAAACGGTACTTTAGTCACATCCCATGGTGTTTCTGGATGATGCATGGATTTGTAAATCGAATGAGGCGTCGCTCACTCGACCTGCAAATCCATGAGTGATCCTAAGTAAGCGCATGCATCAGCTTGGCTTGCGCAGTCGCTCGAAAGCCAGCTTGATACTAGCCGCCATCCGCTCAACGGCTCGTGCCAAGGCACCGATCTCATCTCTGCGTTCGGTACCCACGATCTTCTGCTTGAAGTGACCACGGCTGATGTCTTCAGCGACAGCCGTCAATTCTGTGATCGGGTTTGCCAGTTGCCGCGACAGCAAATAGGCGATGATTATCACCAATATCAGTGCGCCCGCGATCAGGAACAACGCCTGTTGCCGCACCTGCAACAGCGGTGCGAATGCTTCATCGTAGTCCTGCTGGATGATCAGCGTCCAGCCCAGATCGATTTTCTGCGCAAAAGCGACAACCGATTTGCCTCCTTCCTGGTAGATGATCGGATCGCGGGTCGATTCCGATGATTGCAGTGCCGGATGCGTGCTCAAATCCTGCAGTTCTTCGGCAATCTGCTCCGATTTGCCATGAGCGATCACCTTATTATCTCGATCGACCAGAATGGCGAACCCGGTGGTGCCGATCGTGGTGCTGGTAACGGCCTGGGAAACATCCACCAATTGCATCGCCATGGCTAGGACGCCCTCATTCGAATCGGCGATCCGAATCGGCCCGGCCAGGATTAAGGCCGGCTTCTTGGAGGTTTTCCCGATAGCTACTTGCTGGCCGATCGCTTGGCCTTCTAATACCTGCTTGAAGTAGACGCGATCACCATAATATTGCGGTGGATTATCATCGCTACGTCCGATGCTTCGGCCATCACGCCCCACGCTAAAAACCAGATATGCCCACTCATAGGTATTTTGAATCGCTTTCAGCACCGGCTTCTGCCGCGCCCCATCCATTGACAGGATATCAGGCAACTGGGCATTTTCGCGCAGCACATGCCGATTCATCCCAATCCATCCATTGACCTTGCTAGCCAAGGCACTGGCGGTCAATTTCAGATTCTGATTGGTATTTTGGCGCCAATCCTGTTCAAGCTGGTATCCACCAATATAGGACAACCCTCCCAGCGGGATTAGCGCCACGACGACCATCGTCAGCAGAATCTTGTGAAATATCTTTAAAGAAAACCTGGATTTTTCTTCGGCCATAACCACCTCTCACCTTTGATTTAAGATTTAAATTAATTGCACATGATGATGTAAATCAAACTCTTTACGCATTATGGTCACCTAGATCGGCAACCGATATGGCTTACATCGTTCTGAAAGCCGTCTCACTACCTTTGCCCACCTTCGCAGTTGATGATCACCCGCAGCATAGATTGAACTAATATAAGCGGCATCAACGATTCCTTCGGTGGCTGAAATGTCCTCATCCCCTCCATCCAGCGATGGCACCGAGATCATCGTCGCCTCTTCCGAATCTCGACTGCGAGTCAAGTTCGAGGCGATCGAACTGCGTGTGATCGCCGGGCCGGACTCCGGCTTAGAAACCAGTCTCGGCTTGCCGACAGTGTGTGTCGGCTCTGCACTAGATAACGATATCGTGTTGAGCGATCGTGCAGTCTCGCGTCGACATGCCGAAATCCGTATGACTCCAAACGGATTGATGCTGCGTGATCTGAACTCTACCAACGGCACCTTCATCAACGATGTACGCATCACCGAAGCGTATATCCCGCCGAACGCCGAATGCCGGTTTGGCTATTCCCGATTGCTGATCCGCCAGCATATCGAGGAACGTAAGGTAGCGGTCTCGCATCAGGACCGGCTGGGTGAGCTGGTTGGCGCGAGCGAGCGAATGCGGGAACTATACGGCATGATTCAAGCCGTGGCCGTCACGCCAACTACCGTGCATCTCCACGGAGAGTCGGGTTCTGGCAAAGAGCTGGTCGCACGCACCTTGCACGCCCTGTCGGGCCGTACCGGGCCGCTGGTGGTATTCGATGCCTCGGTCACCGACCCCGAGATGGTGCGCAACGATCTATTTGGGCATATCAAAGGCGCATTCACCGGCGCCACCGGCTCGCGTGAGGGCGCATTCCGCCAAGCGCATACGGGCACCCTGTTCATCGATGAAATCGGTGAACTCCCCTTGGATTTACAGCCACGATTACTGCGGGTGCTGGAAACGCGCGAGGTCATGCCCATTGGTTCCGACAAACCCACTCGGGTGGATGTACGCGTCATCACCGCCACGCACCGCGACCTCACAGCGATGATCCGCAGTGGAACTTTCCGTACCGATTTATTCTACCGTTTATCGGTAGTACCAATCGATCTGCCCGCGCTACGAGAAATCCGCGAAGACATTCCCATGATCGTCCGCCACTTGTATCAGCAGTTGCGGCTGAACTGCCAGATTTCAGCAGCGGCCATGGTGGCGTTACAAAATTATTCGTGGCCCGGCAACGTGCGGGAACTGCGCAACGTGTTGGAACGAGCGGCGGTGATGTGTGGAGAGCGGGAAATCAGGCCGGAAGATCTGCGGCTACCGCGCGAATCGACATCACAAGCAGTGCCTTACGTCCCTGCGCCTGCCCTCGCCCCTGCCCCCGCCCCTACCTCCGCTGCTACTCCACTACCTCCACAAGCTGAGCCGATCTCAGTACCCCCGTCGTCGAACGCGGCGGATACCCGCTCTCATCTCAAGGAAATGGAGCGGCAAATGATCATGGTGGCGATGAAACGCAACCAGAATAACAAAACAGCCGCCGCTCGCGAGTTGGGCATTCCACTGTCCACACTGAAACGCCGCCTCAAGGATTATCAACTCGACGAGTAACTGTTCAGTCCTCCCTTTAGTCGTAAAGGGGGGATTCGGAGCACAAGATCACGCTTTAGCGCCTCTGGCT
This sequence comes from Phycisphaerales bacterium, assembly GCA_014879435.1. Lineage (GTDB taxonomy): Bacteria > Pseudomonadota > Gammaproteobacteria > Competibacterales > Competibacteraceae > Competibacter. Next base: position 6,765 of record JACSSB010000224.1, on the reverse strand, counting down.
CGTTCAGGAGGATGGGTTGGTTCTCCGCTCTTCCACCATCTTTCCAGCCTGTTCTGCCAATGCCCACGCGACATGCTCCCGTACTAAGGCCGAGGTATGGCTCATTCGATCATGCAAGGCGCGCATCACCGATTCTGCATAGGGTGCGTTACCCAAAGCCACTGCGATATTGCGCAACCAGCATTCGTGGCCGATCCGACGAATGGGGCTACCCTCGACGCGACGCAGAAATTCCGCCTCATCCCAACCAAACAGTTCAATCAGATTCGGTGCATCCAGCCCATGGCGCGCACGAAAATCGGGCTCGACGCTGGGCTGGGCGAAGCGATTCCATGGACAGACTAACTGACAATCATCGCAGCCATAAATGCGATTACCGATGGCGCGACGAAACTCCAAGGGAATCGCTCCTCGCAATTCAATGGTGTGATAGGAAATACAGCGGCGGGCATCCACCCGATACGGCGCAACGATAGCCTGGGTCGGACAGATCTCCAGGCAAGCAACGCAGCGGCCACAGTGCGCACGAACCGGCGGGTCCACCGGTAGTGGAAGATCCACATAAATTTCACCGAGAAAAAACCATGAACCGGCCTGACGATCCAGCAAATTGCTGTGTTTGCCGACCCAACCCAATCCCGCTTGCTCTGCCAATGCCTTTTCCAGCACCGGGGCGCTATCGACGAACACCCGATAACCGAAAGGGCCGATAGCCGCAGCAATGCGCTCAGCCAGCCGTTGCAAACGCTGCCGTAAAACCTTGTGATAATCTCGACCCAGTGCATAACGCGACACATAGCCACGCTCGCCCTGAGCCAATACCCACCAGGGTTCGGCAGCTTTGGGCGGCAGATAATCCATCCGCGCCACAATCGCCCGCACGGTGCCTGGCACCAATTCTGCAGGCCGCGTGCGCTTGAGTCCGTGCCGCACCATGTAATCCATTTCGCCATGAAAGCCTGCCGCCAGCCACTCCTGCAGGCGTAGCTCCTGTTCAGCCAAGTCAATGCCAGCGATGCCGATCTGCTGAAAGCCAAGCTCCCGCCCCCACTGCTTCAGGGCGGCAGCTAATTCGATAAGTTGAGGATTATCCTCTGAAGCAATACACATGAATCGCGTTAGAATTGGAAGGAGAAGGTCGGCCTATTGTGCCCCAATCCGAGTGGCGAAGGAGGTCTCCCATGCATGAGCTACCCGTCAAACTCTACCGCGCTGCGCAAGTGCGGGAATTGGATCGTATTGCCATCGAGGAGCGAGGTATTCCCGGTTATACCTTGATGAGCCGAGCTGGCGAAGCCGCGTTTCGATGGTTGCAGCAGCGCTGGTCAAAAGCGCGACGCATCGCAGTAGTCTGTGGTGGAGGTAACAACGGTGGCGATGGCTATGTAGTGGCGCGGCTGGCTCGCCAAGCCGGTCTCGATGCCCGCGTGCTGACGATCACCGATCCGACTCAGCTGCGAGGCGACGCCGAAACGGCTTGGCAGGACGCCCGCGACGCCGATATCGTGATCATGCCATTTAGCACCGCCGAATTGCATAATGTCGATCTCATCGTCGATGCGATCCTCGGCACAGGCCTGGAACGAGACGTCAGCGGTGTATGGCGGGAAGCCATTGAAGCCATGAATGCCAATCCCGCCGATATTCTGGCGCTCGATATTCCGTCTGGCTTGCACGCTGATACCGGCGTGATTCTGGGGGTAGCGGTGCGTGCAGCGGCCACCCTGACCTTCATCGGCCTCAAACAAGGCTTATTCACCGGACAGGGACCGGCTTGCTGTGGCGAGATCCGTTTCGCCGATCTGGGTGTGCCACCCGATATCTATCCAGCCCTGCATCCCGCTTGCTGGCGTTACAACGGTGAGGAGCTGTTCACCCAGCTGTCACGCCGTTCACGCAGCGCCCACAAGGGATCTTTCGGACACGTCCTGGTGGTGGGTGGCGATCTGGGCATGGGGGGTGCGGCGCGGCTGGCGGCCGAAGCGGCAGCGCGCTGCGGCGCGGGGCTGACCAGCATCGCGACTCGATCCGCCCACGCCGGTTTACAGGCAGCGGCTCGACCGGAACTGATGTTCCATGGCGTCGAAACACCGGCCGAACTGAACCCACTGTTGCATCGGGCCACGGTGGTTGCCATTGGACCGGGCCTGGGGCGCGGAGATTGGGGTCGGGCCTTGTTGCACGCCATCCTCGCTAGCGATAAGTCACTGGTGGTGGATGCCGACGCGCTGAACCTGCTGGCTACCGAACCGACCTTCCGTAATCACTGGATTCTGACACCACACCCCGGTGAAGCCGCCCGACTGCTGAAAATGACCCCGGCCGAGGTCGAATCCGACCGCTTTGCCGCCGTCGAAGAATTGGCGCTGCGCTTTGGAGGAGTGGCCGTGCTCAAAGGTGCTGGCTCGCTCATCGCCAGTAAGGCAGATGGACTGGTCGCACTCTGTACAACCGGCAATCCGGGTATGGCCAGCGGGGGAATGGGTGATGTATTAACCGGAGTGATCGCCGCACTGCTGGCGCAAGGATTGACGCCGTTCGCTGCTGCTAAAGCCGGTGTATACCTCCATGGCCGGGCGGGTGATCTCGCAGCACGCAATGGCGGCGAACGCGGCCTGTTGGCCAGTGATCTCCTGCCTTATTTACGACAACTAGTGAACCTCTAGGACTATGCTGGAATACCATCTCGACTCGGCCACCGATACCGAAACATTAGGAGCACGCTTGGCCCATGGGCTAGCGCCTGGTCGCGTGCTCTACCTGAACGGTGATTTGGGCACCGGCAAGACCACGCTGGTGCGTGGCCTACTGCGCGCCCTGGGCTATCACGGCACGGTGAAAAGTCCCACCTTCACCCTGGTAGAACCCTATCAACTGGATGATTGGCAGCTCTTTCACTGGGATTTGTACCGGCTGGCCGATCCTGAGGAACTAGAGTATCTGGGGTTACGTGATCAAATCGACGGAGCTGCGGTGCTGTTGATCGAGTGGCCGGAATGCGGTTTCGGTGAACTACCACCGGCTGATGTGGAAATCACCCTCAGCTATGCGGGCACTGGCCGGTCTTGCCGTTTGGAATCCCGCTCTTCGCCTGGACGGATCCTGTTAGCGAGCCTGGCTTAGCACATCGTCACGCATGTCAACCGGCACCTCGATCCTCTGACCGATCCTCGTGCTAACTGGCACGACGGCCATTGCCGAATTTCATGTGGCCAGACTTTTCTCCTTCTCTTCTTCCAGATGCTTGCAATCGATGCACAGCTCCGCAGTGGGCCGCGCTTCCAAGCGGCGTAGACCGATTTCCACACCGCAACTCTCGCAGTAGCCATAATCGTCGCTGGCGAGCCGGTCGAGCGCTTTGTCGATCTTGCGCAACAGCTTGCGCTCCCGATCCCGAGCACGCAGATTGATCGTGAATTCCTCTTCCTGGCTGGCCCGGTCGTTGGGGTCTGGCAGGTTCAAGGGTTCGTCCCGCATGTGGGTGACGGTACGCCGACCTTCTTCCATCAATTCCTGTTTCCAGGCCAACAAGATGGTGTGAAAGTGTTTTTTCTGCTTGTCATTCATGTACTCCTCGCCTTCATCCGTGCGGTAGGCCGCGAAATCCATAAATGTTTCGGTCATCATGCTCATCCACTCTTAACCTTTCTTTGAAGTGCTTCAAATAAATCAACGATCGGCCTCACCTGATCATTGGGTGTAACAACTGATCGTTATACGTCAAGCAAAGATTATTCTAGAAGGAAACTATGAAACTAGTATTCAACCTGCAAGTGCAGTGATTCAAGCACTGTTCAAGCAACCCTGCAACGCGGTGGCCAAACCGCGCAAGAGCTGAAAATAGGCATTGGAACCCGCAGGCAATTCCGCTCCCAGTGGATCGAGTACGCCGCGATGTACTGCGCTGTTGGCAATGATCGTATCCACCAATACCGGCTGAAATTGCGGTTCGCTGAACAGGCAATGGACCTGAAGATCGCGAATACGCGCCTGAATTTCCACCACTCGCCGTGCACCGGGCTGCCGCGCCGCACTCACCACCACCGCTCCGACTGGGTTGAGCCCATAACGTCGCTCGAAATATTGATAGGCATCGTGAAACACCAGATAAGGCTGCTTTTGGACTGGTGCTAATTCCGCCGCCAGTTGCTGGTTCAGTTGCTCAAGATCGCTAATCAATGCCGCGCCGTTACGCTGATAATCGGCACGATGAGTGGTATCGATTTCACCCAACACCGCCGTAATTCGATGCACCATGGCGATGGCATTGACCGGGTCCAGCCAGATATGGGGATCGCGATCAGCTCTATATCCTGGCTCATGATCGTCACCCTTGTTTGCTTGCTCCTGCGCAGCAGGCTCATGCGCGTGCGATTCCCAAGCTCCGCCCTGCCGCAGCGGTAATACGGTTAGGCCGGGCGTATCCAGCAGGGTCACAACCCGCGCCCGATCTTGGACCTGATCCAACGGCTTGACCAGAAAACTTTCCAGGTTCGGCCCAATCCAAAACACCGCCTGCGCCTGGTCGATGGCGCGGACCTCCGAGGGTTTCAAGTTGTAATCATGTGGTGAAGCGCCACCAGTCACCAGCAACAATGGCTCGCCCACACCTTGCATGACCCTAGCTACCAAGGAATGTATCGGCTTGATGCTGACTACGATCCGAGGTTCTGCCGCCAGCGCCAGCAGTGGCATGCACAGCAGACCCATCGACAGTTTTTTGAACCCTTTCCATCCCATCCGCTTGCATCGCGTCATTCAGATAATCCTGTCATGTTATATAATAACATTTCATAATTTGCTGCAATAAGCAAACATCACCAACCTTCGACATGTAGACCATGAATTCTTGCCGTACATCCACAGCCGATACACAACAAGCACTGACGCAGGCAGAAACTTTGTGCCAGCAACGTGGCGTCCGCTTGACCGATTTACGCCGTCGTGTGCTGGAAATCATTTGGAGCAGTACCACGGCATTGGGTGCTTATGCCATTTTGGATGTACTGCGCGAAGACGGTCGCCAAGGCGCGAGTGCCCCACCCACCGTGTATCGCGCGCTGGATTTTCTCTTGGAACAGGGATTGATTCACCGCTTGGTCTCGCTGAATGTGTTCACTGTCTGCCATCAACCGGGCAATCCCCACAATGGCCAATTTTTGATCTGCCAGGATTGCGGCCATGTCAATGAAATGAACAACCTGGAAATCGACCACTTGTTGCGTGCTGAAACCGACGGCTGCGGCTTCGAGACGCGGACGCGGATCGTGGAGATTCTAGGCCGCTGTTCAAAGTGCCTGGAGGAATCAGCGCGTCATGACTGAGCTGTTGCTGACGGCCCAAAACATCAGTTTGAGCATTCGCGGCAATCCGATCCTGCAGCACATCGACCTGCAGGTTTCATCCGGCGAAATTGTCGCCCTGATCGGCCCCAACGGCGCGGGCAAATCCACGCTGGTGCGGGTGCTGCTGGGCCTACTGCGACCGGATAGTGGCACGATTTGGCGGCGACCGGGTTTGCGTATCGGTTATATGCCACAACGGCTGGCACTGGATGATACCTTGCCATTGAGCGTGCGGCGCTTTGTCACTCTTGGCATTCCAGCGACAGGGGCACGGGTACGGGCGGCTTTGGCCGAAGTCGGCGCTGTCCATGTATTCGACGCGCCAGTGCAAGCGGTTTCTGGTGGCGAATTGCAACGGGTGATGCTGGCGCGGGCACTGCTGCGTGAACCTGAACTGTTGGTGTTGGACGAGCCGATTCAGGGCGTGGACCTAAACGGCCAATACGAACTGTATGATCTGATCAGCAATTTACGCCACAAACACGGCTGCGGCATCCTGATGGTCTCGCACGAACTGCACCTAGTGATGGCCACCACCGATCACGTCCTGTGTCTGAATCAACACATCTGCTGCTCCGGTCATCCCGATCTCGTCGCGCGTGATCCCGCCTATCTCAAGTTGTTTGGCATCGACGGAGCCAGACGGTTGGCGATCTACCACCACCATCACAATCATCATCACGACCCACACGGCGCCGTAGTACCCGATTCTCTGCCTTCTCCCACACCACTAGAAGAAGCCGCCCACCGTGCGTCGGTAGAGCAAGATCATGGATGATTTTCTGGTGTATGCCCTGCTCGGTGGCGTTGGCGTGGCCCTAGCCGCCGGCCCACTGGGTTCCTTCATCGTCTGGCGGCGTATGGCCTACTTTGGCGATACTCTGGCGCATTCCGGTCTGCTGGGCATCGCGCTCGGCTCACTGCTGCATCTCAACCTGCAACTGGGCGTGGCGATTACCTGCCTGCTGGTAGCGCTGGCGCTGGTGTTGCTGCAACGCCAACGCCGCTTGGCCACGGACACCCTGCTGGGACTCCTCGCCCATACCACGCTGTCGCTGGGTCTGGTCGCACTGGCGTTCCTGGAAACGGTGCGAGTCGATCTGAGTGGCTACTTGTTTGGCGATATTCTGGCTATTGGCCCCAGCGATCTGTACTGGATCTGGGGTGGTGGCCTACTGGCGCTGGGAGTGTTGGCTTGGTTATGGCATCCGCTGCTGGCTCTAACCGTGCACGAAGAATTGGCGCGGGTGGAAGGTGTTCCAGTTTTCCCAGTCCGCTTGGCGTTCATGCTGCTAGTCGCCACCGTGATCGCTGTAGCGATGAAGGTGGTCGGCATTTTGCTGATCACCTCGCTGCTGATCATCCCAGCGGCAACAGCACGGCGCTTCGCTCATTCGCCGGAAAGCATGGCACTGCTGGC
>JACSSB010000295.1 GCA_014879435.1 Phycisphaerales bacterium | reverse complement strand
CCGACAGCGGAGGATACCGACCCCAAAGAGGATCAAACCTAATGGGGCGTCATCCGCGTCGCGCAGTCAACGGTGTCGTTTTACTGGATAAACCGATCGGCTGGACTTCGAACGCAGCGCTGCAAGCGGTTAAGCGACTGTATCAAGCCGCCAAGGCGGGGCATACCGGCAGTCTCGATCCACTGGCCAGCGGCTTGCTGCCGATTTGTCTGGGCGAGGCCACCAAGCTGTCTGGATTTTTGCTGAACGCTAACAAAGGTTATCGCTTTGTCTGCCGGTTGGGGGTCACTACCGTAACCGGCGATGCTGAAGGTGAAGTTCTCTCCGTCCGACCCGTGGGGCCGCTGGACCGAGCGGCAGTGGAAGCCGTACTACAACGGTTCACAGGCACGATCCAGCAGATTCCGCCCATGTATTCCGCGCTGAAGCACAAGGGTCGCCCCCTGTACGAACTGGCGCGCAAAGGGATCGAAGTTGAACGCGAACCGCGTGAAGTGACGATCCACGAATTACGGTTGCTGCGTATCGAAGACGAAAACTTGGAATGTGAGTTGCTCTGTTCCAAGGGGACTTATGTCCGAACTCTGGCCACCGATTTGGGTGAAGTCTTGGGGTGTGGCGCACATGTTTCGGCGTTACGCCGTGTGCGAGTGGAACCCTACGATGCCACGCGTATGGTGACGCTGGAGGAATTACAGGAACGTGCCGAACAGGGCGTGGCCGCGTTGGACGCAGCACTATTGCCACTCGATAGCATGGTAGCAGAGTGGCCGGCGATCCGAGTACGAGGAGACGCCGCTTTTTATCTGGGGCAGGGCCAGCCGGTGTTGGTGCCGCGTGCGCCGTCCCAGGGTTGGGTGCGCTTATACCAGGGCGAAGAGTGCTTTTTTGGCATTGGCGAGATCCTAGACGATGGTCGAGTTGCACCACGTCGCTTGCTAGCCAGCGAGGTTGGGTGACAAAGGTTTGCTTGTTGTTCGCCCTCGAAAGAGGCTAACATCACCCATTTTGTTGAATTGACTAATTGAATCCGAATGGAGTTTGACCTCATGCCGCTCAATACCGAACAGAAGACTCAGGTCGTGCGGGATTTCCAGCGCGGTCCCGTCGATACGGGTTCGCCGGAGGTGCAAGTTGCGCTGTTGACCACGCGCATCAACGGTTTGCAGTCTCATTTCAGTGACCATAAAAAGGACCATCATTCCCGTCGCGGATTGTTGAAGATGGTCAATCAGCGTCGCAAATTGCTCGATTATCTGAAGAAAAAGGATTTGAAGCGCTACCAGGACCTGATCAGTCGCCTCGGCTTGCGCCGCTGAGGTTTTCCCTCGATGCTTTCCGTTTTTAGGACGCTTTCGTGACGCCCATCAAAAAGACATTTCAATACGGCCAGCATGCCGTCACCCTGGAAACCGGTGAAATTGCCCGGCAGGCCAGCGGTGCGGTATTGGTCAACATGGCCGACACCGTGGTGCTGGTCACCGTGGTCGCTGACCGGAAGACCGAGGAAAACCGGGATTTCCTACCGCTGCGAGTGGATTACCAGGAACGCAGCTACGCGGCTGGCCGTATTCCCGGCGGGTTTTTCCGTCGCGAGGGGCGTCCTTCTGAGGGCGAGATCCTGACTGCACGCCTCATTGATCGCCCGTTGCGCCCGCTGTTCCCAGAGGGCTTTACCAACGAGATGCAAATCGTTGCTACCGTGATCTCGCTGAACAACCAAGTAGACCCAGAAATTCCGGCGCTGCTTGGCGCATCGGCGGCGGTGGCGCTCTCTGGTGTCCCATTCCAGGGACCAATCGGCGCGGCTCGGGTCGGGTATCGTGATGGGCAATATCTGCTCAATCCTACTCGTCAGGAACTGAAAGACTCGCAGTTGGATTTGGTGGTAGCCGGGACCGAACGAGCAGTGCTGATGGTGGAATCCGAGGCCGGGGAATTGTCCGAGGAGGTCATGCTCGGTGCGGTCGTGTTCGGCCATGAACAAATGCAGGCGGCGATTCGCGCCATCAATGAGCTGGTGGTGGAAACCGGGGCGCAAGCTTGGGATTGGCAGCCGCCGGTCGGCGATGCAGAACTGACAGAAGCGGTTCGTGCCGTTGCCGAAGCGGCTCTGAGCGAAGCCTATCAGATCCCCGAAAAATTGGTCCGTCAACAACGGGTGCGCGAGCTGCACGAGCGATTGACCGCACAATTGGGTGCTCAAGAGCCGGAGCGTTGGACTGCACGAAAGATCGACGGTGCCTTTTCAGAGCTGGAAAGCACGATTGTGCGTGGGCGTATCCTTTCGGGTCAGCCGCGTATCGATGGCCGTGACACGCGTACGGTTCGACCCATCACCATTCGCACGGATGTACTGCCGCGCACCCACGGCTCCGCATTGTTTACCCGTGGCGAAACCCAGGCGCTGGTGGTGACTACGCTAGGTACTGATCGCGATGCGCAGATCATCGATGCGCTCGAAGGCGAGTACCGTCAGTCATTTTTGCTGCATTACAATTTCCCGCCATATTCGGTGGGCGAGATCGGTCAGATTGGCAGCCCCAAACGTCGGGAAATCGGGCATGGCCGCTTGGCCAAACGCGGCGTGCAAGCTGTGATGCCCAAGCCTGCTGATTTTCCCTACACTGTGCGCGTGGTGTCGGAAATCACCGAATCTAATGGTTCCAGTTCGATGGCTTCGGTCTGTGGCGCTAGTTTGTCGCTGATGGATGCCGGTGTGCCGATCAA
>JACSSB010000031.1 GCA_014879435.1 Phycisphaerales bacterium | reverse complement strand
CCTATGAGGACTTGCTGAAAACCTTCTGGGAATCGCACAACCCCACTCAGGGCATGCGTCAAGGCAACGACACCGGCACCCAATACCGTTCGGTGATCTATTATTACGATCCGAAGCAACAGATTGCCGCCGAAACCAGCCAAATCGCCTACCAGCACCTGCTGCATCAAGCTGGTCACGGCCCAATCACTACGGAACTTCGCATCGCACCCGAGTTTTATTACGCCGAGGATTATCACCAGCAATATCTGGCCAAAAATCCTGGTGGCTACTGCGGACTCGGTGGTACTGGGGTAGCATGCCCGGTGGGATCGGTGGCATCCTAACCCGCTTGGTGATAACCTTATATTGCATGGCAGAACCGGCCCCCCAGAAGGTCGTACTTGACTAAAAAATCCAGCACGAACGATGGTAAACCGGCCCCACTTAATGACTTTTCAACCCCAACGCTCCAAATACCTCAGAGGGGACTTAATCGATGGCAATTGCTAACGATGGTAAAAATCGGACTAACAACACTAAGTTACTGAATTGGGTAGAAGAGGTTGCTGCACTGACCCAACCCGATCGCATTTATTGGTGCGACGGCTCGCAGGAAGAATATGATCGGCTGTGCGCCGAAATGGTTGCTTCCGGCACCTTCACCAAACTGAATCCCGAAAAGCGCCCCAACTCTTATCTCGCCCGCTCCCATCCGTCCGATGTGGCGCGTGTTGAAGACCGCACCTTCATCTGCTCCGAGAACAAAGAAGACGCCGGCCCGACCAACAATTGGGCGCCACCGGCTGAAATGCGTGCGCAGCTTAAAGAGCAGTTCAAGGGTTGCATGCGCGGTCGTACCATGTACGTCATTCCTTTCAGCATGGGTCCAATCGGTAGCCCCATCGCTCAGATCGGTATCGAGATCACCGACTCGCCCTACGTGGTGGTCAACATGCGGATCATGACCCGCATGGGTCAGAAAGTGCTCGACACCCTGGGCAGCGACGGCTTCTTCGTGCCGTGCGTGCATTCTGTTGGCGCACCGCTCGAACCCGGTCAGAAAGACGTACCCTGGCCGTGCGAGCCGGACATCAGCCGCAAGGCGATCGTGCATTATCCAGAAACCCGTGAAATCTGGTCTTATGGATCGGGCTACGGCGGTAATGCTCTGCTCGGCAAGAAGTGCTTGGCGCTGCGCATCGCCTCGGCGATGGCCCGCGACGAAGGCTGGCTGGCCGAACACATGTTGATTCTGGGTCTGGAATCGCCTGAAGGCGAGAAGACCTACGTCGCGGCGGCCTTCCCCAGCGCTTGCGGCAAGACCAATCTGGCCATGATCGTGCCACCCAAGGGCTTCGGCAATTGGAAGGCGCTGACCGTGGGCGATGACATTGCCTGGATCAAGCCGCGTCCCGATGGCACCCTGCGTGCGATCAATCCCGAAGCGGGCTTCTTCGGCGTCGCCCCTGGCACCTCCTACGATTCCAACCCAATGGCGATGGAATCGATCAAAGCCAACACCATCTTTACCAATGTCGTGCTGACTGATGACGGCGATGTATGGTGGGAAGGCATGGGCGTCGAGCCACCGAAGCATGGTATCGACTGGCAGGGCAACGATTGGACGCCGGATGCTGGTAAGCCGGGTGCGCATCCCAACTCGCGATTCACTGCGCCTGCTGGCCAGTGCCCGACCATCGACCCGGCTTGGGAAGATCCCGCTGGCGTGCCGATCTCTGCCTTCATCTTCGGCGGCCGTCTGTCCAAGACCTTCCCGCTGGTTTACCAAGCCTACGATTGGAACCATGGCGTGTTCATGGCTGCGACCATGGGTTCGGAAGCCACCGCAGCGGCCATCGGCCAAGCGGCGATCCGTCGTGACCCATTCGCGATGTTGCCGTTCTGCGGCTACAACATGGCGAAGTACTGGGCCCACTGGATCAACATGGGCAAGAAGACCGGCCTCAAGCTACCCAAGATCTTCCGTACCAACTGGTTCCGCAAGGATGCCAATGGCAAATTCGTATGGCCGGGATACGGTCAGAATATGCGCGTGCTGGAATGGATCGTGAAGCGGGTCAATGATAAGGTCGGAGCCGTCGAAAGTCCGTTTGGCTACATGCCGCGTTATGAAGACATGGATTTCAAGGGCTTGGATTTCTCCAAGGATCAGTTCGCGACTATCACCAGCATCAATCGCGCCGAGGCGGCCAGCGAAGTCGAGGAGATTAAAGGCTTCTTCGATAAGTTTGGCCAGAGCTTGCCCTCCGAGCTCGAAAGCCAGCGTAAGGAATTCGGAGCACGGGTTGAGAAAGCCCCCGAAGTCTGGAAGGTGGTTGCTTAAAACCGCTTGATTGGAAACGTGACCCGCTCAGGGTCGCGTTTTCCAGGATAGAGATAAAAAGCCGGTGCAAACCGGCTTTTTTTATGTCGGCGGCACGCCCCTCAAAACACGCTTGCGATACTTTTATTTCCAAGATTTAGTTTCAGCAAATCGCCTCGCTCCACAAGGAGCAAACGGCATGACAGACTACCGCGACCATATCACCATCGAACCCCGTCTGGCCCTTGCCGCTAACCGTGAAGAGGAGTAAATCCCATGAATGTTGCATCCCCATTCCTGCGGGAACTGATGGTGAAAATCGAGGCTTTGCCGATTCTTGGTCTATGCTCCGTTGCATGAGTCCGCATTGGCCGCGATCCATGCCGCCCATCAAGCAGGACGAACGATCTAGATCAGCCAACAGGTTATCC
>JACSSB010000279.1 GCA_014879435.1 Phycisphaerales bacterium | reverse complement strand
GGCGCAGCGACGCCAACACCTCCTCTTCGGTTCGCCCCAATATTTCGGCAATACGATGAAACGGCCGACTGAGCAGCGGAAAATCACGCTGAAACCGATTCAGTAATTCCAAATCGGTGTCATTCATATCAAAAACCGATTCGATGAGCGCGGGCGGTGAAAAAAATACCACTCGGGTTTTCGGCAGGCAGCTCGGCCAATTTAGCGAAGTTGGCGGTGTCGTAGATCACCACCTTATTATCATCGCGTGCGGAAACCCATACTGCTTCGCCGCGCGGGGTAAATTCCAAATGTAAAATGGCCTTACCCGGTTCTAAGGTTTGAATGATTTGGTTCGTTAAGGTATCGATGACCTGTACGAAGCCGTTATCGGGAAATGCGAAATTAACCCATACTTGTCGGCCATCGGGACGAGCCACTACGAATACCGGTTGGCCGCGTACTGCGATTCGGGCCACTTCCTTAGCGCTAGGCATCTCAGCGACTAGTACTTCATGGCGACCCACGGCGGGTAGATATATTCGCTGTCCAGCTACGGCCCAGCCGCGTAAATGCGGCATTTTATAGACGGGTAATTTTTGTTCACCCTGGCCGTAATTGGCAAGGATACGCCGGACGCCCCGCCGTGGTTGCCAAGTATCCAGTAAGGCAATGCCATCCTCGCCAAAGAGTCCAGCGAGATAATAACGGCCATCTGGTGTCACCAGTCCGTCATAAGGTGCGCGGCCAACACCAACGAATTTCTCTACTTGTGGTGTTTTAGCATCATGGATATCCGCTATCCAGATTTGATCGGCATCGAACAAGGAATAGATAAATCGGCTACCCGGTAAATCGGCGATACCGACCACTTTCGACAACTTGTCGCCATCATAGACAGCGGGAATATCAGCCACCTGCTCCAGGGTATCCGCACTAAAGACCTTCAAGCCACCCGGCTCATAATTGGCGACGGCGATCAAGCGGCCATCTTGCGAAATTGCCCCGCCGATACTATTGCCGCTCTGTTTAATGTGTTTTTCCAGCGTACCCTGGAGGATGTCTACTTTGCTTAAGCCACCATCGCGTCCAAATACGTAGGCGTAGCGTTGATCGCGAGAGAATACGACGGAGGCATGAGATAAATCACCTAAGCCGTCCACCCGCTGCACGATACTGTTGCTGCTGGTATTGACAATGAGTATCCGCCCAGATCCGCGTTCGATGATGACGCCAAGATCACCAGTACCTCTTAGGGTTGATTCACCACTCCATGCTAATAACGGCCAAATCAGAAATAACCATCCCCAGGATGAACCTGTTTTAGGCGATTTCATTTGCTTTCCTCTGGAAATCCGCGCAGTAACTCAGCCACGATCCAATCTGCCTCGGCTTCACTTAAAAAGGATTTCCATGGTGGCATAGCGGTGCCGGGTCGACCCAGCAAAATGGTGTATTTCAAACCGGCAGGCGGCTTGTCACGCAAGGTATTGGGTAGTAAAGCAGGACCTAAACCACCGCGCAGAGTCAAACCATGGCAGGAACCGCAATCCTGTCTGACCATGCGAATCAGTTCACGGCGGCGTTCTAGAAAGGGCTCCAGCTTATCCTGAGCTAGGATCGATACGCTGGTACCAAGACCGATGAACAATAAAATCAGCAGATGGGATCTCACGGTCTGTATAGGCCGTATGTTTTTCTCGCCCTAACCCTCTTTTAATAGAAGAGGGTTAGGGGATTATTTATTACAGTGAATTTTTACTTCGCCATCCCTAGAATCCAAGCCACTAGGGTATTCATATCAGCATCTGGAACAGTCGGATTGGGTGGCATTGGGATCTGCCCCCATACACCTACACCGCCCGCTTTGATTTTTGCGGACAACTTAGCCGCCGCATCGGGTTGGCCTTTATATTTAGCCGCGACTTCTTGATAAGAGGGTCCGACCAATTTCTTATCAACCTGATGGCAGGCTAGGCAGTTATATTTCTTGGCTAATTCCTCACCATTTTCTGCTTTCGCCGCTGGTGCAGTTAACAAAGCTACAGCCAGTACGCTCAACAAGTAATTCATACGCATTTTCGAGTCTCCTTATCGCTCAATAAACATCGTATTGGGTATTATAGACGTTGAATTTACCGGTTGGGGTAATCAATTTAGGATCTTTGATAACCTTCTTCAGCTTGAGTGTTTTATCGTCAATGACCACTAATGCCGATTCCTTGTCTTTAGCGCTCCATACCGAAAACCAGACCTCATCGCCGGCTTTGTTAAATTCCGGTTGCACCACCCGCTTCGCACCGTCGTCGCTCAAACCGGCCCATTCGGCGATGGGTAGTACTTGATAAGGCTTGTTCAAATCCTGAAGATCGAACACTGCCACGGATTGGCTGATCTTGGGATCTGGGTTCAGCGCAGTGTCCACATAGAGATTCTTCGACTTGGGATGCGTCTTGATGAACAGCGAGCCGCCACCCTGGCCTTTCAGAGTCTGCACCACTTTCCAGGCTTGATCCTTATGTTTTTCGGGATCGGTGCCGATCAGTGCGACCGAATCGTCGCCCAAATGGCTGGTTGCCCAGACTGGGCCAAACTGAGGATGGACGAAGTTCGCACCACGACCGGGGTGTGGGATCTTGCCGACTTCTACCAAACTTTCCAGCTTGCCATCCTTGGTGTCTACCACCGCGATCTTGTTGGATTGATTGGCCGCGACCATGAAATAACGCTTAGTAGAGTCCCAACCCCCATCGTGTAGGAAGCGGGCGGCATCGATTTCAGTGAGCTTGAGATTGTGTAGATCACTGTAATTCACTAGGAAAATCTTGCCGGTTTCCTTGACGTTGACTACGAATTCCGGTCTGTCGTGTGTGGCGACGATAGAGGCAACCCGAGGCTCCGGATGATATTCCTGGGTATCGACCGTCATACCCCGCGTGGAAACGATCTTCAAGGGTTCTAGAGTGTTGCCGTCCATCAGCACGAATTGCGGTGGCCAATAGGTACCGGCAATGGCGTATTTATCCTCGAAACCCTTGGCTTTGGAGGAATCCACCGAGCGTGCTTCCAATCCAACTTTGATTTCGGCAACGTTATCCGGTTTTTCCATCCACAGATCGATCAGATTGACCCTGGCATCACGGCCGATGACGAACAGATAGCGCCCGGAAGCCGACATCCGCGAGATATGCACTGCGTAGCCGGTTTTGACGATGTTGATGATTTGTTTAGTGTCGCCGTCCACCAACGCCACTTCGCCACTGTCGCGCAAAGTGGTCGAAAACAGATTGTCCAGATTGTAATTATTCATCTTCTTGGTGGGGCGCTTCTCAGGTGGCACCAGCACCTTCCAGGTCGCCTTCATTTCCTTCATACCAAATTCTGGTGGCGTGGGCGGCTCCTGTTGCACATAGCGCGCCATCAGATCGACATCCTGTGAGGTCATTTCACCCGAGGTTTGCCAGTTAGGCATCCCCGCCGGAGAGCCATAAGCGATGAATACTTTCAGATATTCGGTACCTTTGGGCAAGGTAATATCCGGTGTCAGCGGTTTACCGGTGGCTCCCTTGCGTAACACCCCGTGGCAACCGGCACAGCGCTCAAAATAAATCTGCCGTGCCTTTGTAAATTCGGCCTCGGTCATTGGTGGGGCTTTGGGGTCGATATTCTGATGCATGGGTTCATTAGCTAACGGCGAACTAGCCGCTTGATATTGAACCTCCGCTTCGGTGACACCTTTTTTGGCAGCAGGTTCTTCCGCTAACGCAAGGTTGATAGCGAGAGGTAATGGAGCTAGGGCGATGATGGCGTGCTTGATTTTTATGCGGATACGGGACATGGCGCGCTCTCTGGATGCGAATGATATTGGTTTTTTTAGTTGCATTACCAATATTTATTACAATAACTGTTGATGGTGCGCCTTGATTTAAGTCAAGAAAAGTGTGGTTAATCTAAATCTTGAGTTCTGTCTATTACGGATTGTGTGAGTTAATGAGAAGGTTGAGTGCATTTCAGACATCTTTCTGTCTACTATATCGCTCAATCGTCTCATTATCATTCGGGGCAATAAAAACACCGTTCAAAGATGATGGAAGATCAATAGTTGGATGGTGGGCTGTGTGCGATGTGGTGAGCCGATTTTTGGATATGCTTCGGTAAGGTGGTCGGCACGACAGGTGAAAGCTGCCGTCCGATCCGCCTTGACCCGTAACTGATCTACGCATCCTCATTGGTGAGGATGTACACATTGTTCACCTCAGTGATGTGGAAGACTTGCGGTTTGCGAGCCGTTTGAAGTTCGTTTTCGCTCAAACCGGCACTTTTCAGCAGGTATGTGCGTACCTCTGGATCGTTCAGTGCCACCTTGTCATCTTCCAACCATTCCCGAATCTTTGGGTCTTGAGGCTCGAAGAGGTGCACCTCATGATGGCCGCGTCCTAACATCACATAGACGGGTGGATCGCCGACCTGCATGTATTTGCTATAGCCCAGTCCTTCGTACTCTAGTGCCGTCAGGGCCACGCTGGAAGAAGTCTTGCCTTTGTAGTGGGTACCGCGCTCGAAGCGATGCCCTTTTTCCAGCAGATAACTATGTAGCGATTTGATCACAGCAGAAAGGTCGGTACTTGGCTCGGTTTTGTCACTCATGGAAAGTCCTTTGGAAAACGCTTCTGTTTAATTTGGAATGGAAACGATACATGGAGTTCTTGTCAGATCGATTGCAATAGCCGATTGGCCTCCTTGAAAAAATCAGGTTGTGGCAGCAGTTCGCTACTGGGGAATCGGACAAATAGTACGGTGATACGGCGGCCTTTGCTCAATACAACTTCCTGAAAGGTCATCGAGTGGGCGATCCGGGGCGAATCGGCGGCGACCTTGGTGTTACTATGGTCCAGGGTCAGTGAGACCGATTCCAGTTGCAGATATTTTTCCGGTTCATTCAGCGTGGCAGCAATTTTGGTGAGATGCTGATCAAGCGTGGCCGTATCCGCACGCAATTGATTCAACTCCGTTTCGAGATCCTGAAGCTGCTGATCAAGCGTGGCCAAATCAATCGGTTTCGAGGGAATCGGTTCTGCCAGGGATCCGAAACCCACTTGGGCCTTTTTTAACAGATCAGCCTTTTGCATGAGCAGCTTGCGTAGTTGCTGTTCCAGTTGCGTTTTTTGAACACGACTGGCGGTCAATTGTTGTAAGGCGGTTTCGATCAGATAATCGGCGGCATGTTGCATCAATGCTTGGCGAGCATCCTGTTCGTTACCACTTGGAGACATAAGCCGGGGGTCGCGGAAATTGACCACGGTTTGCGCGACATCCCGTCGCAGAATCTCTCCGTCCATTTCGATACCAAGTACATTCTTTTCGGTTCGAATCGCGCCGAGACCGGCGTACAGTTCATCTGGTAGGGGGTTTGGTGCCTTTTTCAGGTAAGCGCGGGTGTCGTCGCTGAAGCTTAAGGTTTCCCGTAGGCTTTCGGGTGAGGCGAACAATGCACGCAGACGAGGATCGTTCATGTAGCCCTGGCGGTCAGCGACGATGGGAGGCGGCAGCGCGTTGATGAAGTTCACCACGAAATCGATCATGTGTTCCACCGGGTCCCACAGCTTGCGCCGATAGTGACTGACGGCCCGCAGGCGAGGATCAGTGCCATCCACGACGCGCTCAATGCCTCGCAACATCAGTTCTTTATCAAATTTGCTGGGGCGGTCGGTACCTGAGAAAATGGATTGCAGAAGACGAAACGCCACCTTCGTTCTCCTTATTCAGCAAGTTCACTGGGGATAAGTTCCCTCTTTTTCTCGCCTCCCGTCTCTTTTTCTGGAGAAGAAGGACGAGAAATAGTAATGAGAAATCAGGCCATGATATTGACGCCACCGTCTACATATACCGTGCTGCCGGTCAGGCGACGGGCATAGGGAGTGGCCAGGAAAGCGCAAGTGAAGCCAACGTCCATAATATCCACCAGCTCACCGATAGGTGCTCGTTCCACTGCCTCGTTGAGCAGTAGATCGAAATCTTTCAAGCCGGATGCCGCTCGGGTCTTGAGGGGGCCTGGCGAGATGGCGTGAACCCGAATACCATCCCGGCCCAACTCGTAGGCCAGATAGCGGCAGGCCGATTCCAGCGCCGCCTTGACCGGTCCCATCACGTTATAGTTCGGCACCACAGCCGTCGCGCCATGGTAGCTCATGGCAAATAGAGTGCCGCCCTCGCTCATCAGCGGAGCAGCCAGTTTGGCCATGCGGATGAAGGAGTGGCAGGAAATATCCATCGCCTTGGCGAAGCCCTCTGCCGAGCAGTTCAGCAATCCGCCTTGTAGGTCGTCCTTAGGGGCAAAAGCGATGGAGTGGACGAGAATATCGAGTTTGCCCCATTGTTGGGTGATAGTTTCAAACAGCGCTTCCATTTGACCCGGCTGGCTCACGTCGAGCGGCATAAAAATGGGTGCCTCCAATTGTTGTGCCAACGGTTCGACGTGTGATCTTGCTTTTTCGTTAAGATAGGTAATCGCGAGTTCGGCTCCTAATTCGCGAAATGCTTTGGCACAGCCGAAAGCGATGGAGTACTCGTTGGCGATGCCGGCAACCAGGGCCTTTTTGCCCTTGAGCGGCGGACGGGGGATGTCGATGGCCATGGTGTCGTACTCTTTGGAGAAGGCAGGTTTGAGGAAACACCGGGCATACCGGCGTGTCGATAGAGGGTCCGCCCGCCGCATGAGCGGCACGGCGGCTCTCACCGACTGAGCTTGCTTATTCCATCGTGACCGTGACGCCGGTCATGTTGCCGATATTGAGATCCACACCCTGGGTGCGTGAACTGAGGCTCATAACAACGCCGTGCTCGTTGCTCATGTGTAAGCCGCCCACACCTCCACCCAAGGCGACACTCGCTTGAAATTTGGTATAAGTGCCGGGGAAGTCGGATACCTTCTTCAGATCGTACACTTCGCCAACCGCACTCATTTTGGAGATACCGACATTGATGCCAGCGCTCAGTCCCTTGAGTTTGAATGGATAATCCTTACCTTCGAACGTCAGTATCCCGGTACCCATGCTGCCACCGAGAATTAATCCAAACTGTTTTTCTTCAATCGAAACTTTACCAACAGGCTGCTTCTTAGCCTCTTCCGCCCATACCAGACCACCGACTAACATCGTGGTCAATAGGACAAAACTGACCATTTTGCCAATGTTCTTCATCATCTGCTTTTCCTCAGTTTTAGGGATGTGGAACCAAATCCCGGTCGAGTTAGAGCAGTGTATGCTCGCTCACTAGACCGGGTTACTGTGGCACCAAGCCTTACAGTTGGCAAAGAATGACTCGGAATTACTCGCTATCCTCGTTGCCCCATCCACCCGTGGAACCCCACGTTTCGGCGGAAGTGGTATTGTTTGTCGCTTTCACTTCCTCTTTCTTGGCGATTAATGTCACTGATGAGGGGCCTTTGATGGTCACATTTTCGTCTTGAACAGTGACACCTTCGGGTACTAAGACCGAGACAATCGCGTAATCCTGTATTTTTTCTTCAGGGATACCGACATATTGCTTCTCGTTGATAAAGCTGGCCTTGAATTCCTTATCCGCTACATGCTCCTTGACGTAGGCAGGATCTAGGATCGTGACGTTGGCACCGGGTACCATCACGATCTGGCCTGCTTTGAAGACCTCGCCTTTCTTATTGGTGATCGTGAAGCCTTCCGGTACACGCATGTGGTACTTCAGTTCTGGTTTGCCAGCACCCGGCGGAAAGCTTTGTTGCTCAAATCCCTGAGCGTGAGCGATCACGGTGCCTAAAAGCAACACTAAGTGTACTGCAAAGACGTAAGAATTTCATTATTGATCCTCATTTACGGTTATGGGTTTAAAGTTGGTTATACATCGGTGGTGATTCCGTTACCGCCGTCAAGAGCAAGAAATATTCCACTGAGTCATGGCGGTATTTCCTACTCCTCCGGTGAGTGTCGTTCCTCGATACTCAGTAAACAATCATAGTATGCGACCCCATGGAGGGAATGTCACAGCCAGGATTATGGCAGACAAGCGATTAAACGCTGACTGAATCACAATCCAACAGCGCATCAGGTTGTTACTAACGCTCGGGTATGCCGGGCGATCATCAGTTCCTCATTGGTTGGAATGACCCAGGCTGGAATTTGACTATTCGCCGTACTGATAAGGGGTCCACCGGCCGCATTGGCGACAGGATCAAGCTCCACTCCAAGCCAAGCGGCAGTGCGACAGGCCCGTTCCCGGATTGGCACGGCATGTTCACCGATACCAGCAGTGAATACTAGGGCATCCAATCCACCCATAGCGGCGGCAAGCGAGCCTATCTCCCGGCCGATACGATAAATAAACAATTCCACCGCAAATCGCGCTTTCGGGTCGTCAGAATCCAACAGAGTACGCATATCGCTGGATATGCCGGAAACACCGAGTAGACCCGATTGCTGGTACAGCAATTTTTCGATAGCGCGCGCGTCCATCTTCAATTCATCCATCAGATAGATGATGACGCCAGGATCAAGGCAGCCGCTACGGGTTCCCATCGGTAATCCGTCAACAGCGGTGAAACCCATGGTGCTGGTCATGCTTTTGCCATTGTGGATTGCGCACATGCTGGCGCCGTTGCCCAGGTGCAGTACCACAGTGCGTCCTGCTGCCGCACGGGGATCGTATTGAGGCAGGACTGAGGCGATATATTCATAGGAAAGCCCATGAAAACCGTAGCGTCGCACGCCGCGTTCGGTAATCTCAGGCGGTAGCGCGAAGGCTTGGGCCACTTCTGGCTGGCCACGATGAAAGGCCGTGTCGAAACAAGCGACTTGTGGCAGTTCCGGTTGGTTGGCGAACAGTAAGCGGATCGGCTTAAGGTTGTGGGGTTGATGCAGTGGTGCCAACGGGATGAATTGTTCCAGATGGTCGACGATCTTGGGGGTCAGCAGAACCGGTGCTGCATAGTCAAGACCGCCATGCACCACGCGATGCCCCACCGCGATGACTTGGTGCCCGTCCAGTTTCTTGCCTAGAAAATCGGTCAGAAAACTAGCCGCACCATCGTGCCCCAGCGTTTCATGGGCCGCCCACTGCTGCTCGCCAATGGTGTTACCCGTCGCGTCCTTAGCCTTGAAGTGAGGCGTGGTGTAAAGGCTTTCGATTTGTCCTCCCAGTAACAGATCAAGTGCTTCGCCTCGCTCCAGGAAAACCGAGAACTTGATGCTGGAGGAACCTGCATTGATCACGAGGATCGTGTCGCTCATTAGGCCACCGCCTTTTTCGTATCCATGCGTTGTGCTTGGGCGACCAAGGCAGCCACCGCGCAGGACGCTAACCGGGTCATCACCGAATCGGCGCGACTGGTAAGAATGATCGGCACCCGAGCACCGAGTACGATGCCAGCGGCGTCGGCATCGGCCATAAAGCTCAGGCTTTTAGCCAGCATATTGCCCGCTTCTAGATCGGGTACCACGAGGATGTCAGCCCGCCCCGCCACTAACGAGTCGATCTGTTTGATTTGCGCTGCTTCCAAGTCGATGGCGTTATCCAGCGCCAGCGGACCATCCAGGATGCCGCCGGTAATCTGTTTACGATCAGCCATCTTACACAGGGCTGCAGCTTCTATCGTGGACTGCACCTTCGGATTGACCGTTTCCATGGCGGACAGGATCGCCACTTTGGGTTGTTTAAAACCCAGGGCATGTGCCAAGTCGATGGCGTTTTGGGTGATGTGGATTTTGTCTTCCAGGGTTGGGAAGATATTGACCGCTGCATCGGTGATGATGATCGGTCGATCCAGGCTAGGCACATCCATGATGAAAGCATGGCTGATGCGCCGTTCGGTGCGCAGCCCGGTTGCGGTCCGTACCACCGCGCCCATCAGTTCGTCGGTATGCAGGCTCCCCTTCATCAACATTTCGGCCTTGCCCTCTCTGGCCAGTTGTACTGCCATATCGGCAGCAGCATGGCTGTGGGGAGCATCTACGATTTCGTAGCCGGAAATGGTGATCTGAAACTGCGTCGCTACGGCTTCGATCCGTGCGCGTGGGCCAACCAGAATCGGTTGCAAGATACCCAATTCGGCGGCTTCCACTGCGCCCTTGAGTGAACTTTCATCGCAAGGGTGGGCGACGGCAGTCGCCACCGGGGCCAGTTCTTTACACCGGGCGATCAGATCTTTGTATTTCTCGTGTTTGTGATCCATGGTTATCGTTCTCTTTAGAGATTGGAAGTAAGGCGCACGTTGTGCGCCCTACCCGTCTTGCGTCAGTAGAGATCAGCGGGTTGTTTTAGAAGCGGGAGTGCTCGGTTCTTTGGTATTGAACAGTTTTTCGATTTCGGCCAAGCGTTTGGCTTGTTCGCCGTCGATTTTGCCAGCGGCAGACACAATCTGCTGGATCTTGCCGAGAATTTCGGCACGAGGGGCCGCATCGGCGGGTAGCATCTTAGGAATCGCGGCCAGCGCCTCATCGCGATCAAGAAGCAGGGCGAAGAATTGTTCGCGCAGTATCTGCTTGAACTCCTCCAAGCTCATCTCCAGGTGTTCGGCACGCATGCGGCGTAGCACCTCGAAGGCACGCTCGTCCACCCCAGATCCGGCCATGCCGATGTAGACCAGACTGCGAATCGCCGCTTCGGTCAGGCCACCCTCGGCAACGCGGGCTTTGAGTTCGGCGATACGTGTCTTGATGAACGCGATCTGTTCCGGTTCCATTCCTGGACGCCGACGCGGCGGCTCATCCGAGGCCCGCATTCCGACCAATGCTTGCAGCAGCGGTGAGCTGTAGATCGCCAAGAAAATTTGTTCCATGCTGTGATCGCGCAGGTCGCGCCAACCGTCGAGCGCGGCGATGATGCCTTCCGAGATCATGGCCTGGACTTGGAGCAGAGGGTTATTGGATGCGGTGGTCTGACGTTGTTCACGTACCTGATCGGCCAGTTGCGCGATTTGCCGCATCAGCGGGTTGCGATCCGAGAACAGTTCATAAGGCAGTTCAGATGGATTCAGTTTGTGCAGCCATTCGGCGCCCTGAGTGCTGGCAAAGGCTTGGACGAAGGGCTGGAACAGGGTGCGATACAGGCCGAGATTCATTTCCGAAATCCGTCGCACGGTGGCGAAGCGGCGCTCGTTTTCGGGGCTGGGCTGAACGATGGCGCGTATGTCGTCCAGAGTGCGCGGTTCGAAGCGGACGATCCAGTTACCGCTGATTAAATCGGGATTGGCGGCTTCCGCTGTTTTTGGGGTCATCACCGCTTCGTACAAGCCGGGTGGCAGTACGTCGATCAGATCGATGTTGGAGGTGAATTCCTGATGCTCTTTCAGAGCGACCCCACCGGAAACGAAAATACCCAGATGGCCGATATTTTCGTGGATGGCATAGACGATCGTCTGGCCGCAGGCGCGTAGGTCGTCCTCCTTTTCGTAGAGATCGATGATCCAGCCCAGTGCCTGTTGTGGCGGCGTAATATTATCGCCTTTGGAGCAGAAACAGAGGATCGGCGAGCGAATATTGCGCAGGTCGATACGCACCCCGTCGCTAGTGACGATTTCGGCGGTAGCTAAGCGATTGCCGATGAATAGTTGATCGACGATCCATTGCATCTCTTCGGGGTTGAGATTGACATGGCCACCCCACCATTTCTCGAATTCTAGAAAGCGCGGCCCTTCGGTATCGGCTTTCGACCACACGGAGTAGTTCTTGGTCCACAGGGTGTTGGCGGGATTGAGTCCTTCGAAGTTTTCTACGAGATAGGCGCCATCGAATTTGCCAGCGCCGATATCACTGGTCAGCGCAGTGAGCCAACTACCACCCAATAGGCCACCTTGGTAGCGCATCGGATTCTTTCCCTCGACCCCAGCCCAATAGGAGAGCGGTGCGCCAGGAATGATGATTGGGCCGAACAGTTCTGGTCGGGTTGCAGCCACCAGCATCACCGCCCAACCTGCCTGACAGTTGCCGATGACACAGGGTTTGCCCTCGGCCTCTGGATGCAGTGCGATGACTTTCTCTATGAATACTGCCTCCGCCCGCATGATGTCTTCGATGGTCTGGCCCGGCACTGGGTCGGGACTAAAGCCGACGAAATAGCAGGGATGACCAGCACGCATCGCGACACCCAGTTCGCTATCGGCCTTGAAGCCACCGATACCCGGTCCATGTCCAGCGCGTGGATCGATGACGATAAATGGACGTTTCTTCGGGTCGGTGATGACACCCTCTGGCGGCTCGACCCGTACTAATCCGTAATTGACCGGCCGCTCAAGCGTTCGGCCATCTAGTACCAGTTTGGCGTCAAAACTAAGTACGTTCGGTACAGCTTTGGCTCGCTGTTGGTAATATTCATCGCTACGCTGGCGTAGCACGTCCCAAAACAGGACGGTACGCTGCCAGCCATCGATCCAGTAATCCACAGTTTGTTGGGCGACAGCAGGTAGAACTTGCGAGGATGAAGTGGAGGAAAGTGATTGGGATGGGTCAGTCATCAGTCGAACTCCTTAAAAATTAGGAGCCTTGCCACGTTAAACGGAGGTATCACGCTTCGGTTGAGGTGACCAGGCCGTATCTTTTGAATTCTAGCGCTTTGAGCATCCCTGCAGATGGGTGAAGAACCTTGATCTTTTTTTATCAATGACTCCAGTGGTGTTACTAACTGAATACATGATTATGGCGTATTTCTATTGCGGTATGTTTTCAGTTTTAACTTTAGCCAGTAGCAGTATCTGCTATGGTGTGCTCTTAGCCTTAGACGGTATCTGACAAGCCCGAAAAGTCTGCCGAAACCGGCGATTAACCCTAGCGTTTGAATTTAAAGTGGTGGGATTGCCAGAAAAGATCCCGCCAACTGGTGGTACCGATATCAGCCGTTTAATTCTACCATTGTTTTAACGGTATTAGTTACTCGATTGATATCGGCGACATCTATATGGTGGGCACTGGCTAGCAGATAGCTACTTCTGTAGAGTAGGATCGTTGCTACAGTTACCTATTCGACTAAGGTCAAATATGTATATGACTCGTGACTTAATATACCACTGAGTGGGCCTGATTCGACAAATCCAGCCACGATATAAAATAAGTAATTCAGTTGTAGAAAAGATGAGAAATCATTCCTCTTTAACGGCTTCTTCCAGAGCACGAACGCCGACAGCCGCAAAAAGAGCGGTTAAAAGAACTCCCGTGAAGCCAATGATAAGAGCCATTATACGTGCGAGTGCATGATGTGGAACGAGGTCGCCATATCCCACGGTTAGCCCTGTTACAAAGCCAAAATAAATACCATCCAGCGGTTTCCATCCCTCGATATAGCTGATCAGAAGACCGAAGCTGATGATGATGCCAAGGAGTGCGGAAAATACTGGCCAAACAACATGTAGGAAGGCGACGAGTCCTTTGTAGAAGCGATCACGGATTTTTTTGTGCTTATTCATTCAAGCTATCCTTCGATGGCCAGGGTGACGAGGTGCTGGGCTACTGAACAGGAACAGCGCTCAATCGATTGATCTGGCGCAGGAATTCCCGTATGAAATCATCGCTTGTTCGATAATATTGTGCAACAGATTGTCAATTTTTTGTGACTTACTCTGCTTGTGCTTGTACTCAAATTAGATTATTGAGGGATGGCTGGGTTTCGCTGACGGTACAGCCATGCCCGTGGGATAAAATTTTACTTCAACACACAAACAAACCGCTCCTTGCAGCCGCCGATTTTCGATAGTTGCAAGGAGCGGTTTGAGATGATGAGAATGGGATTAGCAGAAAATTACCGCCGGTTTACCCAGCTACTGCCACCCCGGTTGTGCCAACCACCATCGAAGCCATTTGACCAGCGGCCAGCTCGGTTGTACCAGTCAGTAGGATTGTTGATCCAGCCGCCATGATCATTGAAACCATGGCGGTTGTACCAGCCATGGCCACGGTTATACCAGCCGCCGCCGTGGCGGTTATACCAGCCGCCCGGCGCGTTGTACCAACCGCTACGATGATTGGTCCAGCCACCGCTTGGCCGGTTATGCCAGTTGCCGCGATGATTGGTCCAGTTATCGGCCTGGGCCGGATTGGAGGCAGTCGCTGTGCCACTTAGCAGTACACCACCGATCACTACCCGCGACCATTTGCCCAAACCGCGTAAAAAGTCGCGTCGCTCCTGTATAACTGATTCTTCAAAGGAATTTTGTTGTTCGTCGTCCTGGTCAATCATGTCGACTCTCCACCATTTCCGTCCGGGCATTGTGCGAAGGAAACAAGCAGCGAAATTTGCCGTTCACCTTAGAATTACACAGCTTAGCATCACTAAAGAAATATCGTGCCTGCTATCGACGGTTGATCCAACTGCCCCCTCCTCCATAACCTCCACGACGATTGACCCAACTGCCACCACCGCCACCGTTAATCCAACCGCCACCGCCACCGCCACCACGGTTATACCAATTGCCACCGTTGATCCGACCACCACCGCCACCGTTGATCCAACCGCCACCGCCACCGCCACCACGGTTGTACCAACCACCACCGCCACCGTCCCAGCCACCGCGGCGATTGATCCAAGCTCCGGCCTGTACTTGCGAAGGCAAGGCTACTGCACAACCCAGTAATGCGCCGCCAATCACCACCTGCGACCATTTGCCCAAACCGCGCAAAAAGTCGCGCCGTTCTTGCATGACTGCCTCCTCGGCGATGTCATGCTGTTGTTCGTCGTGTAGGTCGGTCATTTATCGACCCTCCATAATTCATTGGGCTTTGGGGGCAGGCGAGGTCGCTTTGCTTGATTTTTCACTTTCTGCCGCTGGCTGACCATCATCCTCTGGCGGTGGCATGTTATCGCCGGTCAGGTTGGAGAAGTGTAAAGTCTGAAAGCGCCAGCCCGTTTTTTCTTTCTTTAACACTGCCGAGACGTTTAGCTCATATTCGCGA
>JACSSB010000240.1 GCA_014879435.1 Phycisphaerales bacterium | reverse complement strand
ACTGCGCAATAGGCGGACGTTGGCACCGGGTGGATTGGTCTTAACCGTCAGCACATAAGTCGGAGCGGGTGGAGGCGGTGCGGTGATCATGGCCGCTAACTCATTGACCTTGATCTGAATGATGTCGATATCCTTACCCTGAATCTGGCCGCTACGCAGCAACGAAGCGGTCTTGGTATCGATCAGGCGGGCGGTGACCGTAATCAAATCGCCCAGTTTGTACACCCCACCGGTCACCACCGCATCTACACCATAGCGTTTCCCCAATTCAGCGGCAGTTTTAGGATCGAGTAAACCGGTGGAACCCAATTCCTGCGCCTTGGCGATCTTGGCTGCTGCCGACAGTGGCAGGCGGTCTTTCAAGATGAAACGGCCCGTGTTAGCGATCGCTGACATCATCAGATCGGCAATAATCGCCCCAGCCTGCTCATCCAAGTTACCTCGTACCGCGAATTCGATGACTGTCGCCGTCATCCGCTCGGGCGGCTTATCTTCCGCCCACGCTGGCATGATCGACAATCCAACGCCACTGAGAGCGAGTATCAGCACCCATATCGGTTTCCACACCCTCAGCATGACGCTACTCATCTCTTCAGTTTTCTCCATGGCCGCTCAAATCATCGATCATCATCGCCGTCATGGCTCCAGCACCAACCGGAATCCCAAGTCAAACTTCCCATATTCTGGAGATGCAGGAAACCGATAAGCGAACCGCACCAAACCCGGATAATCGGACCACGATCCACCCCGCAACATGCGACGCCCACCCGACATATTCCGATCAGCACATCGAGTCTCCCCACCCGAATACGCACTATCGTAATCGGAGCAGGTCCACTCGGCGGCGTTCCCCAAGGCGTCATACAAACCAAATCCATTGGCTTTGTATCGGCCGACCGATGCGGCGACAGCTTGGCCATCTTGGCAGGGATAATTGGCCCAATTGAATTGCAGGGCGACCTTGGCGGTTTCGTCGTAGATGTTGGCGTAATTGCAGGCCAGTTTCGGATCATCTCCCCACTCACGGGAATCGGTCTTGCCAGCGCGCGCCGCGTATTCCCACTCCGCCTCGGTCGGCAGGCGGACGTTTAAGCCGCTCTGCTTCGCCAGCCAACCCGCATAAGCGACCGCTTCTCCCCATTTGACACGCACCACCGGTTGTTCGGGCGTGTTCAGACCGTGCGTGTCGTAGCTACCGCTGTCGTGGCTAGCATCAAAGCGCTGATATTGGCTGTTGGTGACCTCGAAACGCCCCATCCAAAAACCCTTGAGGCAAACCTGATGCGGTATTTCGTTGGTACTATGATCCTTTTCGGTTTCCGGACTACCCATGGTGAAACAGCCCGGTGGAACCCAAGCGAAACTCATACCGGTTTCCGGCTCGGTATAAACCTGAGCCGCTTTTGGAGTAGTCGGTGGCCCTTTTTTAGCGGGTGGAGTCGGGGGTGGCTCAATCGGTTTGGGCGGTGAATCACTCTGCGGAGCAATTGACGAGACCGGGTGAGGTACCGACGGTCCCGTCAACCAATACGCGATCCCACCCCCAAGTAGTGCCGCCGCCATCAGAATGCCGATTCCCCAATGCCATTTCGCCCAGAAAGGCTGAGTGGAAATCGGTGATGGTGATTCAGAAACTGGCTCGCCGACTGTTGAATGCGGCTTTTCACCACCGCGATGTATCTCAGAACGTAACGGCAATTCCAATTTGACCGTGCGCTCGACATCCTCCTCCAGTGGGGACTCCAGGGCTATCCGCATTTGCTCGATCGATTGGAATCTTCTTTCCGGTCGAACCGCCA
Organism: Phycisphaerales bacterium; assembly: GCA_014879435.1. Lineage (GTDB taxonomy): Bacteria > Pseudomonadota > Gammaproteobacteria > Competibacterales > Competibacteraceae > Competibacter. The sequence goes on along the minus strand of JACSSB010000240.1, from coordinate 13,114 downwards.
TGGCTCGGTCGATGAGCCGCAGCAATACCGGATCGTACTTCCCTTGAGCGACTTCCTCTGCGGGCTGTAGCGGATCGTCGAGTACCCGCGCCGGCGCCTCGATGGGTGCAGTACCGGTCACACAGTGATACAACACCGCACCTAGAGCATAAATGTCGGTCCAGGGGCCATAACCCTTCCCTTCGATCAAATACTGCTCAATCGGAGAATAACCCGGCGAAAATACGCTGGTAACACTCTTGCTGCGTCGGCCTAGCGCCTGCCGGGCTGCGCCGAAATCGATCAGAATCGTGCGTTTATCCGCTCGGATATAAAGATTGGCCGGTTTAAGATCGCGATGCAGGTAGCCCTGATCGTGTACAGCCTTCAGCGCCGACAGGATATCGCCGATCAAACAACGGACTTGCTCTTCTGGCAGGGTCTTTTCCCGCTGCAACAGTTGACTGAGCGCTTCGCCATCTTCGTAATCCATCACGATGTAGGCGGTACCATTCGCCTCGAAAAAGTCCCGCACTCGCACCACGCTGGGATGGCTGACTTGGGCTAGAATCCGGGCCTCATTGAGAAACCGCTCCAGACCCCAGGAATAACAGGCATCCTCACCGGCCTCGGAGGTGGGCATCGTACCCTGTGTATTGGCTAGGACATTGATTTCGTTGCGGTCCCGGTAGGACCATTCCACCGGAAAGTATTCCTTGATCGCTGCACGGGTTTGCAGTGCTTCATGCACCGCCTTATAAGTGATCCCAAATCCACCCGCGCCTAGTACCGCTTCGATGCAGTACCGATTCAAGCGATAACCAACGGGCAATGTATTGGATTTCTTGGTCATGGCATCCTATGGTCATATCGGCGAGCGCTTTCGAACGCCTTCTCCAACAGAGCCGTGCGATCGCTGCGAAAATCCCCAACCCTGAAAATAAATCGGACAGATTGATTCAGATCCGTCGCTTTTCACGAATAATCTTACCGATCTCTATTGCAAAGGCACATCGGATTCATTTTTCAACAAATCGATAGCCTGCTGGTATTTCTGGACCTGTTCACGCTGGCCGGTGTGCTCGGCGATGGTTTGGGCCTGCTGGTATAATTCCAGCGCACCACGGGGGTCGTTTTGCTGCTGTCGCACCCGTGCCAACAATGCCAGATCCTGCGCCAGACCTGACAGGTTCTCAGCCTCTCGATCCAGCGCAATCGCTTCTGTCAGGTAGTCTTTGGCTTGATCGATCCGGCTGGATCGTAGTGCCAAACTAGCCTGATTTGCCAAAGTCGCCGCCAGTAAGCGTTTTTCACCACCGGAACGGGCCAGTGATTCAGCCTCATCAAAGGATCGACGCGCGTCGTCCATTTGTCCCAGACCCTGGTACGCCAGACCTAAACCGTTCAGGGCTGCCAGCATGGCAGCGCGGTCCCCTTGCGCACGCCCCTCGTCCAGAACTACTAGAAACTTCGTCCGTGCGATATCGAACTGACCGCGTCGCAAGGGAATCTCGGCAAGACCGAGCTGCGCTCGCAATACGCTTGTGGGGTCCGATAGCGCCTGCGCCACTTGTAATGCTTTAAGCAAATAGTGTTCCGCTAGCGACCACTCGCCCAAGGCCAGCGCAACCGTGCTCACATTGAGCGCCTGCGCCACGATAGCTGGACGATCATCCACAATCTCGGCCCAGCGCAGGCTCTCTTGAAAGCCTTGCAGGGCCTGTGGCAATTCACCCCGCGCATAATACTGTAGCGCCCGCTCCTCGCCACGCTGGTACTGCGTGTACAGTGGGGTTGAGGGCGGACTACTGCCGCAGGCCGCAAGTCCTATCAATATTCCCCCCACCAGCACCATCCAGCCCCAAGTGCCTCTCATTGCCATACCCGTAACCGGCCGTTAACTCTCACGTCGTCAGGGTGGTGAAGCAATAGGGGTGGACCATGGGGCATCCCGAGGCGCCTCCAGCGGGGGTTGTTGGCTCGGTTTCGTCGGATTCAGGGCGCGCAGTAGCGTACTGCGCTTGATTTCACCGACCATTTCATCCACATCGTCGGCGACCAATCGACTTTTATTGATCAAACCCGGTACTTGCGTACTCGCTTCGGCCAGTTTGGTCGTGATCTGCTCAGTCTGTTGCAGAATCTGCCCAATCTGCTGGCCGTAGCCTGGCACTTGCTTCGCTAGTTTTTCTAATTCTATCAGTACAGTTCGCAGTTTGTTCGTGCTGGCTACCACGTCGCGAGAAAGCGGACTATCGCTATCGATCAAACCACCGAGCACACCCTTCCCCGCTCGAATCTGTGCACTCATAGCGGCCAGATCAGTGAGTGAGCGATTTGCAGCTTGGCTAATTGCCGTCAACTCTCGCACCAGGGAACCGAATTGCCCACCCAACTCGGTTGCATCGCTGAGAATCACATCAACGCGTTGCAGATAACCGGATAGACGCGTCGAAAACTCCCGCGTGATTTGGGCAATGACATCCAGCGTGCCCAACAATCCACCTTCTGGTTTCCGCAATTCCTCGGTGATGGCTTTGACATTCGCCAAGATGGTGGAAACCTCAACCAATTGTTCCTGAGCCTGGCGCAGCAATGCATCCAAATTCGGCGCACGCAGAAAAGCAATTTCTTGTTTATCTGACAACATCGGCTGTGCGGGATTACCCATGTTGATTTCGATGTGCGCATTACCTAGCAGGTCGGTCTTGACCTGAGCAGTCGAATCCCCACGAATGCGCGGCTGGTATTCTCGATCAAGAATCAATTCGATACGAATCCGGTTGTAGTCGGTAATCGCTAAATCGCGCACCTCACCGACTTTCAATCCTGCCAGGGTGACAGAAGTAGTGCTCTGGATATTCTCAACATTTTCGAGAAATCCATATAAATGGTAAGTCTGATTAAAAAAACCAAACTGACGATTGGTCATCCACAGAATGGAGAACAGCACACCTAAGGTTGCCAGGATCAGCAAACCCACTGCACGCTGATAAAATCGGTAGCGCGCACTGATTAGGGCTTCAAACATGACCGAAACACGCGAAGCGTCGCACCTGGGCATCCGCGTGCCCAGCAAGATCCTCGGTTCGACCTTCTGCCAGTACTGTTCCCTGATCCATCACCAGCAGGCGCGTCTCTTGACTGATTGGCAGGGCATAAGGACCAGCATCGACCAGAATCGTCATTTGCATTGGCGCGACCACCTCCTGAAAAAAGGTCCACACGCCATAACCGGCCACCAGGGTTTCTCGCGGAAGAGAGGCACCGACCAGCAATAATCGGGGCTTGATAATCAGAGCTCGCAGCAGACAGATCCAACTACTTTCCAACGGCGACAGGTCACTGGCCTGCCGCGCCAAGATCGCCAACGGTAATTGGCAAGATTCCACAAACGCGGTCACATGCGCTTCCACCTTTTTATCTGGTACCAAACGATGATGGCGTACCAGCAGCGCCAGATTCTCGAACACACTCCAGGCCGGTACCAAACCGGCGTGTTCCAGCACCACCCCAATTCGACTGCGTAACCGGGCTCTGGCTCGGGGCCACATGCGCTCCACGACCTGCCCAAATAGTTCGACATGACCGGTTCTGGGTACAGCCAAACCGGCGATCGTTCGAATCAACTCGCGTCGTCCCGAACCGACCGCGCCCACCAATAACCAGGTTTCACCTGCCATGGCCTGAAAGTCGAAAGGGCGCGGCGATGACTGCAGATCCAGACCCAGGCCGCATAATCGCACCAGAACCTCAGCCATAACGCAGTAACGAAACTAAGAGCGTAATAATCAGACAACCGATGAAAGATTGTGCGAAAGCGCTGGGTAAGGTCCGAGGAATATCCACATAAGCCTGGACTCGAAAAGCACGATGGGTTTGCACCAGGGCAATATGGATACCCTGTGCGATCACCATTCCGCCAGTCAATATCAGGGAATCGGCGCTCAGCCCCGATATACAAACCCGAAAAAAAACCGACAGCGGGATATTTTGATAGGCACTCAACATAGCCCCCGCCCCGACCGTTACGCCGATACTCAACCAAAAGGTCAACACCAGCAACGATAACACTACACCGATCAAACGCGGCAAGACCAAAAAACCGTGCGGATCAACCCCCATCGCCGCTAAATGATCGATAGCCTGATTCGCCTTTAGCTCGCCCAGCTCGGCAGTGATTGCCGCGCCCGACATCCCTGCCACAAACAAGCTCGCCAGAATGGGGTCAAGCTGATGGTACATCATGATATGCATGATGCGCCCTAACAACTGCGGATCACGAAGGCCAAATACGATCAAAGGGAGTGCCACCAAGGCCCCAATGATCAGACCAACCACGGTCAGGACATAAGCTCTTTGTACTGCGGTGAAGTAAACCTGCTGCACGGTATGCTGAAACAAAAACCGCCACTGTTTCCGCGTGATCAGCCCCGTGCCAATCAAGACCAGTGCCAGGAAATCCAATTCCGCCAACAATCGCCCAAGAGGGGCAGTCACTAAGGAACCGATCTTCTCGATCACCCGCCAGAATCCGGTTCGTATCGCAGCTTTCATCGCTATTCACTCAGAACGCGAAAGACTCAACGCAGCTCGCGGACCAAGCGAAATCCCAAAAAGTAATCTCGAAAATCGGGTCGACTACGAAGCCGGGCGGCGGAACGAATAGCACGTGGTTCGTCGTTCCAGGAACCGCCCCGCATCACGAACTGACGATTTGCTGCCGGTTCCTCGCAACTTTGAATCGGTGTCTGGGCATTTTCGTCGTAGACCGAACAGGTCCATTCCAGCACATTGCCCGCCATATCGTGTAGGCCGAAGTTGTTACTTCGATAACTGCCAACCAGCGCCGTATAGATTTCACCATCGTGACAATTCATCACCGTCCAACCGACAAAGGTTTTCTTACCATCCAAATCGGCGGCATTGGCGTAGGCACAACCTTGGTTGGGATCATCGCCCCAATAATAACTGGTTTTCGTATCAGCACGCGCCGCATACTCCCACTCGGCTTCCGTGGGCAAGCGATAACTCTGACCCGTCTGCTGAGACAGCCACTTGGCATAAGCCACTGCGTCCGACCAACTCACGTTGATCACGGGACGCCGACCCCGTCCCCAGCTCTGATCGGGAGGCAATGGGCGATTTGTCGCCGCCGCAAAACGGTCGTACTCGTGAAACATCACTTCGTACTTACCGATAGCGAATGATTTGGTGATTCGAACCGAACGTGGCGATTCGTCGCTGTAACGGCCTTTTTCGCTGGTCGGAGATCCCATCCGAAATTCACCGGTTGGAATCACCACCATCTCTAAACCCTGTGAGCCGTCACTCAGTCGATCCCGGATCACCGAATTCGCCGGAGCCAACCGGGTCAGGGCGGTTTCGGCTTCGGCGCGGTGGCCACAACTCGCTGTGCAACGATCCAAATAGGCCCAGTACGACTCACGGGTATTGGCACGCCGCGCGGCAGCGAATGCGTCGGCATCCTGACGCTGGAACTCACTGGCGGCTTCAGCTTGCTTGAGCTGCTGGCTTAGGTTGGCTAGCTCGGGCGGAGGTGATTGGATCGATTCGATCTTCTTAAGCCACCGACGAGCCCCTCCCAGATCAGGTCGATCCAAGCTGGCTTGCATTCGCCCCATCCATACCCGCGCCACCTGCCGTCGCCCATTCTCAATAAATGGGTCGTCCGGGACTAGTTTGACCAGATCGTTCAATTGGGCCAAAGCTTGATCGCCCTGGGTCTCACTTTGGGCATCGCTTTGTGCTTTCTCTAGATTCTGTACCGATGCCTCAAATTGGGCTTTCAGTGCATTAGCTTTATCTCGGGTTTCCAGATCTAGGACGGCTTTACGTGCCTCTTGCTCATAATTGCAACGTGGGCAGCGTTGCAGATAAAGCCGGTATGCCAATAGCGTATCCACCCGTTGGGCCGCTTTGAAAGCGCGTAGATCCGTTTCGGCTTCGGCGCTGACTCCGGGTTCAGGTGGAGAAGTGGCCTGAGTCTCGGCTGGCTCGGCTGGCTCGGCAACTTCCGTTTTCTGAGCGGTTTCGCTGGCACTAACAGGCTTTGATGGGTCGGATTCAGGTACTTGGGTCGGCTGCATCAGCAGCCAGATGATCCCTATGATCGTGATTAATCCCAATCCGCCCCCCAACAAACGCCGACCCGAAAACCAACTTCTTGATGAGCTAGCTGCTTTCGGATCTCGCGCTGTCTTCAGGTCAGTTAGGAGTTTGTCGGCTTCAACCGGGCACAGTTCACTGGGATAGGCCAAACCCCGCCGCAGAATCCGCCACACATCATCCGTCAGTCCTGGTGGGCGCGGTAGCATATGTGGGGATTCTCTCTGCGCATCGTAAGCATCCCGCCCCGCCAGCATCTGGTAAATCAGTAGTGCCAGAGCATATACATCGCGGCGGAACGCGATGGGCGCGGCAACCGATTCCACCGAGCCTTCGGCGATTGGTTCTTGATCCAAATCGGTAGTGTTGAACAGCACGCTGCGCGGTTCTCGGGGTTCGGTGGCCAATCCGAATCCCAATAGCTTAATCTCCCCTTGCTGGGTCAAGAACACTGAGCTCGCATCAAGATGTTGATGAGGCAAATGATGCTCGCGCCGTGCGTAGTTCAGAGCATTCGCTACCGGACCGAGCCATTTCAGCATCGTGTCCCATGGTGCGTTATTTTGCTCCTGTTCGTTCAACAACTGACTGAGCGTTCGACCCCGGCGATAATCAACATATTCCATCTCGGCGAACGCCCAACCATCGGCACCATGCCACCAACCACGAATACCGGCGATGTTGGGGTGATTGAGTTTCGCGGCTTGTCCTACCCGAGCCTTGAGCTTGGTCAAATAGGTGCGCCAACCGACTAAATCAGCGCGTAACATCCGTTCGTCGCGCCCAGATTCACGCGGCTCCGATAAATAAGCTGGCAAGAAAACCTTGATTGCACAAAAATCACTGGACTCGCTCCCATCATTTTTCTTAACCGATGAGGCATCGTCAGGTGAAAGGATTTGCGCTAACCAGATCCGTCTCCGACCACTCAGATCATGCAGTAGTCGAACTCGCCGTTCCGGGGGGCCAATCACCATACCGATTTCCAGCATCTCCGGTGCTCGCTCTCGCCAGGATGATCGGATCAGAGTCTCGGCCTCGGCTTCGACACCAGCCTTCAGATCTCCACCCGCGAATGGACTTGTGGAAGTCGCCTCTCGCAGCAGGGTTTCCTGACGACGCGCCAGCTCAGCCTCGCTCAATTGACCGGCGGCATACGCCTCCGCAAGTTCTTCAAGATAGGTTTCGAGATTCATAAGCTACGGATTTGCCGTGCGGTTTCAAAGCTGTATTTGAATGAATGACTATAAGTCGCATTATATTTATGGTATCTCAAAAAACTTCATTTTTGAAAAATAGGCTCTTGCGAAATCAGATAGTTGCATCGTCAACTCAGCAAAAAATTGAAGTTTTTCCAGGTACCCTTTAAGTTTAGCAGAATGCCAAGACCACAAGCCGCTAGTCCCAAAGAGATTCCATGTGATTCCAGGATGTGCAGAGATACCTCCACCAAGAGGTTCCTTTCCATGACTGATCTCGCTTACCGATACCTACTCATACTGCAGCTTCCATCATGAATTCAATTGATGATGCTTCTGATCACCTTCCGACGGATGCTGCAGATCTTGCATCGAAGCAATACGATTCCGAAGGCCCTCTTCTGACACCAAATCATCAAAATGTTGCCCCTTTGGAAATTGCTGTACGTTCGCTGCGTTCGCCAACCGGCCACGGGCGCCGCGAAAATCAGGATAATTTCCTGATCGTGGACGGCCTAGGTCAGGCCCGTCTGCTCTGGCACGAACAAGAAATCCAGCTACAGTTGGCCAATTGGCCGACCGGACATCAGCGACTCGCCGTACTCGATGGTATGGGTGGTCACAGCCACGGCCGGGAGGCAGCGGAAAAAGCCATCGAAGGACTGCTTAGCCTAACGGCTATTACCGATCTTGGTCTGCTTTCGGAAGCCCTTGATGCGCTGCATCAGCGGCTCCATCAGGAATTCTGCACGGCAGGGCTGGAAACTGGCTGTACCCTGCTACTCCTGGAAATTCCTCCGCAGAGCGCTGCCATGTTGTTTCATGTTGGCGATTCTCGGCTATACGCCATCGATGAACATCGAGTCCAATGCCTGACCGTGGATCACGTCCCAGCGACTCATCTAGCGATGCTCGGCCTTCTAAACAGCACTCAATGGTTTCAGCAGGTTCATATTCAAACCAACTCTCAGATCAGCCAAGCCTTCATCCTGGGCAGTACCTTAGGTATGCCACATCTCGATGTGGACAAGATTGATGCCGATCTCTATGAACTACATGAAGGAAATCTACCTCTCTTTTTACGAGGCCTCAATGATCGTCGCCCCCTGCCACTGGAACCCGGCTGGATCTATCTACTTGCCAGCGATGGCCTTTGGCATCTAACCAGTCCTCAGGCCTTCATTCAGCGATGGCCGAAGCTGCTAGCGCAATCACAACGTCCTTTGGAGGAACTAATCGATGAGTTACTGGCCATACTGGCCGAAACCATTCAGCAACAGCACAGTCTACCGGACGATAATTGCACGGTCATTCTGGCGCGCAAAGCCGTTCTGGCCAAGAATCCGTCAAATCGCTCCTGACTGGCTCGGATCGAGGATCACCCGCTTGAAGCTTCGCCATATTTTGTTCTTGTTACTGGTGCTGTCGGCGATCGCCTTTATGGAGCCGTTGGTGACCTTCCTAGGGGGATTGGCTTTGCTGCTAGGCGTTGGAGCTCTGATTTATCGGGATCTGCCGTCAACCGCACAGGATGCTGTTGATCGCTGGATGCTCAGCTGGTTGCACCGGACTCGCCTCAATCCAGCAGCAGAAGGTAGCCCACTGACATTCTCCTCAAAGCACCTGCCGACCACCTCATCCGAAATCGATATACCCACCGAGCGGGTTCGTCGTGTCCGCACCAAACCCGTAAGCAACGACTCGGCTGTATCCACACCACCACGGGCATCGTCCAAACCGAACGATGATCTACCCGCTGCTTGATTTTCCAGGGCAGGCAACCGTCACACGATCACCTTTTACTAGAATGACGGTGTCGGGTGTTGTCGTGACAACACCCGATACTGATACTCCTCAATTCTGGCAAACAACCACCATCTGGCCTCAGACTATTGCTTGCTTGCGCACTAAGCCGCGCAAGATCGTATAAATCTCATCCTTGAGATGCAGTCGTTGTTTCTTGAGGCTTTCCGTGTAGAAATCCGAGGGTGTCTCGACCTGTAGCTCAATACGCTCCACTTCATCATTAATAGCATGATATTCATCGAATAATTTAGCAAACCTAAGATCGGCTGCTTTCAATTCGGCGATGCGATCCCGGTATTCGGGGAATTCATGGAATAGATCGTGACTCTCTCCCAGCATTTGGGCTATCCTCCAATCGTGGTTTTATTATGAGCAAATGAGTGCCTACTGAAGTGGTTGAGTATAAAAGTATCATGCGCCATTCGTCAGTATTGGAAATACTGTGACCACATGACTGAAACTCGCCACGCCATTACTCCTCTTTTACCCGTATCGTGGAGATCCATCCCATGAAATATAAACCTACCGGATTGATTCTGCTGTTGACCGCCGCCCTGTCCCTAATCGGTACAAGCATCAGCGGTTGTAACACGGTCAAGGGAGCTGGCCAGGATATGCAATCAGCTGGGCAGTCCATCGAAGACACAGCCGAAAAGAATAAAAATTATTGATCCAAGCCCCATTCCAGCCGTGTGACAACGATTAGCGGCGTATTCGCTTCCCTCAGTAAAACCCTGCTTCTTCCTCCTGGAAGCCCACTGCTGTTGAGTCTGGTGGGTATATTGTTACTCCGGTGGCGTCCACGGTTGGGTCTGGGCCTGCTAGTCGTTGGCACCGTGCTGGGATATGGACTCAGTATTCCATTCACCGCCAGCTTACTGGTTACTTCACTCCAGCCATACCCACCACTAGCCGAATCGATTCCACCAGCAGAGGCTATCGTGGTACTCGGCGGAGGTCTACGTGACGATGCGCCCGAATACGGCCATGGACCGACGGCACACGATTACACCTTGGGTCGGATTCGCTATGCCGCTTGGTTGGCGCGGCGAACTGGATTACCAATCTTGGCGACAGGAGGATCTCCCAAGCCAGGAGATCCCAGCGAAGCGGAATTGATGCGGGCTATTTTGGAACGGGAGTTTGGTGTCGGCCCAATTCTGACCGAAACCGCTAGCCGAGATACCTGGGAAAACGCGGTGAACAGTGCCAAGCTGTTGCACGAGCGCAGGATTGGCACCATCCTGCTGGTGAGTAACGCCATCCACTTGCCTCGGGCAACCAGAGCCTTCACGATGCAAGGCTTGCATGTCATACCCGCACCGACTCTCCTTTTCGACGACCGACCCGACCTGCTGGATTTCCAGTCTTGGCTACCCTCGGTCGGGGCCAGTGCCGAGATCCGCTACGCTTGCTACGAATGGCTGGGGCAACTCTGGTATACCTTGCGGGGCTACTTCAACTCACCGGATCAATCGCCCTAGCGGCTTTAACTCTATCAAACGGACAACGGTTATACCGATGGATGCTTCATCTCAGATTCCAGAAGCTGGGTAATCGCTGCCGCTGCCCGGTGGCTTGCATCACAGCACAATTGATCATGCAACGCATCGAATTCCTCCACCAACCCGGCACAGGCCGTCATATCATCCAGCCAGTTCAAAATCGCCGACCCCAGATTCTCCACTGTTGCCGCATCTTGGATGAATTCGGGCACTAGCACACGTCCGGCCAATAAATTGGGTAAGGCGAAATACGAAATCGTCAGCAAGCGCCGAGCAATCCAGGCCGTCACTGGTGCCACTCGATACACGACCACCATGGGTCGCTTAAGCAGCATTGCTTCCAGCGTGGCAGTTCCCGACGCTAGCAATACCACATCGGCTGCCGCCATCGTTTCGCGAGACCGTCCCTGCACCAGAGTCAACGGTAAGGCCGCTGCTCGTTCGATCCACATCGATCGCAACACCGTAAATAGCCTGGGTGTCGCCGCTGGCATCAGGAAACATAATTCTGGCCGCCGTGACCATAACCAGACCGCTGTATCCAGCAACAGCGGCCCCAAGCGATCAATTTCACTCCGACGGCTACCGGGTAACAAGGCCACGACCCGCGCCTCAGGCGGTACATCCAGACTCAGCAACCGCCGAACTCGCACGGGATCATCATGGCGCGGAATATCATCAGCCAGTGGATGACCGACATAGCAGACCGGTACGCCATGCCGCTGATAGAACGCCGCCTCGAACGGCAGCAGTGTCAGCATGAGATTGACCGAGCGAGCGATTCCGCGCACCCGCCACGGCCGCCAAGCCCATACTGATGGGCTGACGTAATGCACGGTTGGGATACCACGAATCCGCAGCCATCGCTCCAGACCTAGATTGAAATCAGGCGCGTCGATGCCAATAAATACTGCGGGCGGATCGGCGAGTAATTCCTGACGAAGTTGCCGCCGAATACCGAATAGCTCTGGCAGATGGCGTAGCACCTCTACCAAACCCATCACCGCCAATCGCTCCAATGGGACCAGACTACGCAATCCCTGCTCGATCATGCCCGGCCCGCCGATACCACTGAAGCGGGCCTGCGGGTAGCGCTCCTTCAAGGCAGCGATCAATCCAGCACCCAGCAAATCACCCGACAGCTCTCCCGCCACCAATGCGATATGCATGGCGATCGATCCTAACGAACGATGCCGTTACGCGAGGGTGCTGCCAGAAAATCAGCGAGAATCTCCAATCGAGGCCATTCCACCACCATCTCCCGAACCTTCTCGATTGCTTCTTCCAAGCGCATGTTGGAACGATAAATCGCTTTGTAAGCGCGACGGATCGCCTGAATCTCTTCATCCGCAAAACCGCGGCGGCGCAGCCCCTCAGCGTTGATGCCGTAGGGTTCGGCACGATAACCGGCCACAGTCACGTAAGGCGGCACATCCCGATGCACACCACAAGCGAAACCGCAAAAACTGTGTATACCTAGACGAGTGAACTGGTATACCAGCGCAAAGCCACCTAACACCACATCATCTTCGATATGGACATGGCCCGCCAACGATGCACCATTGGCAAAAATAGTTCGATCTCCAATCACACAATCGTGCGCAATGTGGACATAGGCCATGATCCAATTGTCATCACCTACGCGAGTCAGGCCAGCATCCTGCACCGTACCTCGGTTGATGGTCACGAATTCGCGGATGGTATTACGGTCACCGATTTCCAAACGGGTCGGCTCGCCGCTGTATTTCTTATCTTGCGGCATTTCACCCAAGGAACTGAACTGGTAAATGCGGTTATCACGACCAATTCGGGTCGGCCCCTGAATCACTACATGCGGCCCGATCCAGGTACCGGCATCCACTTCCACGTCCGGACCGATGATGGAAAAGGGACCAACCGTCACGTCTGCCGCCAATCGGGCCGCAGGGTCCACCACGGCACGTGCGTCGATCACAGATCGATATCCCGTTTGGCACACATCAAATCGGCACTTGCCACCAGTTGGCCATCCACCTTGGCCTCGCAGAGAAATTTACCGATACCTCGTTTGATACGCTCTAACCGTACTTCCAGGATCAATTGGTCACCCGGTCCAACCGGTCGTTTGAATCGGGCGTTATCGACCCCTACCAAGTAATACATCGAATGGTGATCCGGGCGCGCCTTCTCGCTCTTGAACGCTAAAATTCCGGTCGCCTGCGCCAGTGCCTCCAAAATCAGCACACCTGGCATAATGGGTCGTTGCGGGAAATGTCCGGGAAAGAAGGGTTCATTGTAGCTGACGTTCTTAAGGCCGATCAGCGACAATCCTGGCTCAATGGCCAGAACCCGGTCGACCAGCAAAAAGGGATATCGGTGCGGCAGGTATTCCAGAATTTCCTGAATATCCATCGGTTCCAAAATCTTATCCTCTCACATGGCACCGTTTCGGCTAATTTTTTTTTCCAGTGCCGCCACACGTCGAAACAGCTCGTCCAAGCGGCGCAGACGAGCACT
>JACSSB010000032.1 GCA_014879435.1 Phycisphaerales bacterium | reverse complement strand
CTCAAAATCAACGGCAGCACCGGGTTGTCGTTATCTTCGCGCCAGATCAGATGCAGTTCGCTGCATATGCCCGCATCCAGGGCGATAGGGCGGAAGAGGATCTGCTCAAGGCGTACACAACTTGCGCTTTGCGGCACCAAGGCGATGCCCAGCCCAGCATTGACCAGAGTGAGCATGGTCAGTGTGGAACCGACGGTATGCACATAGCGTGGCTCTACCTGTGCCGCGCGGAACATACCGGCAAACATTTCATAAAACGGTCGCCAGCCGGAAAAGGAATAGCTGATGAAGGGCTGCTGATGCAGCATTTGCAAGGTGAGTTCGGACAGATTGGCCAGCGGGTGGCTGGCTGGGATAGCTAACACGAACGGCTCGCGCAACAGACTGCGGATTTTGAATTCTTTCTGCCCCATCGGTGAGCGCACGATACCTAGATCGAGCTGGCGCGTGCGCAGTGCCTGCAATTGCTCGAAACTGGGCATCTCGCGCAAGCTGATGTGGATATCAGGGTGTTGCGCATAAATGTCGGTGACCACCTGCGGGAGTGCAGCATAAGCGGCGCTCGGTACATGGCCGATAGTGACGGCACCGATATCTCCTTGTGCAATTTTCTGCACGGCCAGGGTGGCACTATGCGCACGTTCCAGCAGGCTTTGCGCTTCGATGTAAAACGCTCGTCCGGCAGCCGTCAGTTGTACCGAACGCTTGCTGCGATCCAGCAATTGCACGCCGAGTTGATGTTCCAGCAATTGAATTTGTCGCGTCAGCGGTGGCTGAGTCATGTTCAGGCGTTCCGCTGCACGGCGGAAGTTGAGTTCCGTAGCGACGGATACGAAGTAGCGCAGTTGCCCAAGTTCAATCAATGTAATGATCCAATACAGGTATCAAACCATAGTTTAAATGGATTAGACGGGTATTACTTCTGTGCCCATCATAGTCTCAACGTTCATGCGTGCTGATCGACTTTGATGGAGTTTTTTACGATGACTACGACTACTGCAACAGTATCTTCCAATCGGGATCGCATCGCTTGGATCAAACTGACTTCCGTGAACTTACCGCTCAAAACCGCAGTGAGCGATGCCAAAGTGCTCACCGGACGACAGTCGGCACTCAAGGATGTGGCGCTCTTGTTCGCTGAAATCGAAACGACCGAAGGCCAGAGCGGCTTGGGCTTTACTTACACCCTGCGCACCGGTGGCCCCGCGCAATTTGCCCATGCAACTGAAATAGCTCCCGGCCTGCTTGGGGAAGATCCGAACGATATCAGCCGCTTGTGGGGAAATATGGTGTGGGCGGGCGCTTCGGTCGGGCGTAGCGGTTTGGCGACACAAGCCATTGCCGCCATTGACACGGCATTGTGGGATCTGAAAGCCAAGCGCGCCGGTTTGTCGCTGGCCAAACTGCTGGGTGCGCATCGCGACCGGGTTCGTTGCTACAACACTTCGGGTGGCTACTTACAGGCGTCGGTCGAAGAGATTCTGGAAAAGTCGACCCAATCGCTGGAGCGTGGCATTGGCGGTATCAAGATGAAAGTGGGGCATCCTGACCGCGCCCGTGATCTGGCCCGCGTCGCTGCCGTGCGTAAACATATCGGCGATCAGGTGCCGCTGATGGTGGATGTGAATCAACAGTGGGATCGCACCACCGCCCTGCGCATGGGTATGGCCATGGAGCAATTCAATCTAGAATGGCTGGAAGAGCCATTGGATGCCTACGATGTGGAAGGACACGCCGCCTTGTCCGCGCAACTGGTGACCCCGGTCGGGACCGGCGAGATGCTCACTAGCGCCGCTGAAGTCGCGGCTTACATCAAACGTGGTGCGATTGATTTGGTCATGCACGACGCGCCGCGTGTTGGTGGGATCACACCTTTTTTGAAAGTGGCGGCGATGGCGGAAGACGCCGGGCTGATGATGGCGCCGCATTTCGTGATGGAAATTCATCTGCAACTGGCGGCGGCGTATCCCCACGCGACGTGGGTGGAACATTTCGAATGGTTGGAACCGGCCTTTAATGAGCGGATAGAAATTCGTGATGGCTACATGATAGTACCGGATCGGCCGGGCTTGGGTTTTAGTTTGAGCGAACGGCTTGCTGAATGGACCATGGCGCAGACCGAGATCGGCAAGCGGGCTTGATGTTTGGCCTGATATCTAGCGTATCGGGCTTTGGGGTTGTATTTACGTTGTTCTGTTAGCTGAAGGGAGGATTTTAAAAATGAAGAAAATGTATTGTTTTGCGCTAGCTGCTGCTTTAGTGGTGACGGCTACTTCCACGATGGCTGAAGTGAACTGGCCGACCAAACCGGTACAGGTCATCGTACCTGCTGGAGCCGGTGGTGATACCGACTTCAATGCCCGCATCATGGCCAAATACTTTCAAAAACTGACCGGTAAAACCATGGTGGTCAGCAATGTAAATGGTGCTAATGGCACGATTGCCATGTCGCAAGTCAAGGCGGCAGCTCCCAATGGCTATATGATGATGTTTGCTCACACCGGCCATTTGATCGTGGCAGAAGTGTCTGGCCTCACCAAAGACAACTTTGAAAGCTTCGATGTGGCCTGCATCCCCGCCGTTGACAAAAGCGTGACACTGGTTTCGAGTCAGCAATCTGGTATCAAGACCGTTCAGGAATTAATCAGCAAGGCCAAGGCTGCACCCGGTAGCATCATTTACGGCACGGAAATGGGTGGCTATTCCCATCTGCAAGGTCTGATACTGGAAAAGAAAACCGATATCAAACTGAAGTTTGTGGATAGCGGTAC
>JACSSB010000280.1 GCA_014879435.1 Phycisphaerales bacterium | reverse complement strand
AGAGCTTGAAGAAGCTGCGCACCGACTACGTGGATCTGACCCTGATCCACTGGCCAGCACCGGGCAACGGTGTCGAGCTGACCGAATACATGGCTGCGCTAGCCGAGGCCAAGGCGCTGGGCCTGACTCGCCAGATCGGTATCTCCAACTTCAATATCGCGTTGACCAAGCAGGCCATCGCCGTGGTTGGCAAGGGCGAGATCGCCACTAATCAGGTCGAACTCAGCCCTTACTTGCAGAGCCATAAGCTGACTTCCTTCCTGAAAGATCAGGGCATCGTTGTCACTTCCTACATGACCCTGGCCTATGGCAAGGTGCTCAAGGACCCGGTGCTGGCGCAGATCGCCGATAAGCACCAAGCCACGGTCGCGCAGGTGGCGCTGGCTTGGGCGCTGCAACTCGGCTATGCGGTGATTCCATCCTCGACCAAGCGCGAGAATCTGGCCAGTAACCTGCTGGCCCGCGATCTGCGCCTGGATGCTGACGACATGGCCAAGATCGCACTGCTGGAGCGCAATGGGCGCGAAGTCGATCCCAAGGGACTGGCTCCCATCTGGGACTGAGGAGATCATCATGCGCTCCGCTCTCACCCGATTGACCGCTGGTGGATTCAGCATCGGTATCGAGACCCCGCTCGACAACGATTGGACACCCGCCGGAGAACATGCGCGGCAACAGGCCGGGCGTGTTCCGGGCGAACCGGATCTGCAACGCCACGCCGATCTGGCGCGGCTCGCTGACCGGCTTGGTTTCCGTGCCCTGTGGGTACGGGATGTGCCGGTTTACGACCCGTCTTTCGGCGATGCGGCCCAGGTGTTCGAGGTGTTCTCGTATCTTGGCTATCTGGCTGGCGTCACCCACGACATCCTGCTCGGCACCGCTGCGGTGGTGCTGCCAATTCGTGAGCCGTTGCTGACATTGAAAGCGGCAGCGACCGTGCAACGGCTCAGTGGTGACCGTCTGCTGCTCGGCGTCGCCAGTGGCGACCGGCCAGTGGAATACCCGTTGTTCGGTCGCGATTTCGACAATCGGGGCGACAATTTCCGTGAGCAGGTCGCTCTTCTGCGCGATGGTGCGGCAGCACAGCTACCATCCGGGCTGGCTATCCTACCCACGCTGTCATCGCCGCTGCCGTTGCTCGTGGCTGGCCTAGCCCGGCAGAGTCCAGAATGGTTAGGCCAGCATATGGATGGCTGCCTCGCCTATCCAGGTACACCGGATGACCATGCACGCCGCATCGCGGCTTGGCGCGCAGTGGCGGCATCGAAGCCCTACGCCACGTTCATCCATTTGGATCTGGATCAGCATGCCAGCGCACCGATGCAGCGGTGGCGTTTCGGCTTCCGCGGAGGCCGCGATGTGCTGATCGCCGAACTGCACGCGTTACGCGCCGTTGGTGTCGATCATGTCAGTCTGCATTTTCGTCGCAACCGACGCCCACTCGACGAGACTTTCCATGAGATCGCCGAGTACGTATTGCCTCATTTCCATACCCAATCGACCGGTGCGGCTACCCCGGTCGCGGAGACTCATCATGTCTGATACTCAAGATCCTCTGTTCCAACCGTATTCCTTGGGCGGCCTCGAACTGCCCAACCGCATCGTAATGCCACCGATGACGCGCTCGCGCGCCAGTCAGCCCGGTGACGTGCCGAACGATCTAATGGCCGCGTATTACGCCCAGCGCGCCAGCGCCGGTCTGATCATCAGCGAAGGCACCTGGATCTCTCCGCTTGGCAAGGGCTATGCGTGGACGCCGGGCATTCATACCCCGACGCAAGTCGCAGGCTGGCGCAAAGTCACCCAAGCAACGCACGCTGCGGGCGGACGCATTTTTGCACAGCTCTGGCATGTCGGACGCTTGAGCCACATCAGCCTGCTCGACGGACAGTCCCCGGTATCGTCCACCGCCATCCAGGCCGAAGGTGTCAATGTGTTCATTGCCGAGAGCGACGGCAAGCCGGGGTTTGTGCAGGCGTCCATGCCGCGCGCGCTCAAAGTGGAGGAAATCCACGCCATCGTCGATGAGTTCCGCCAGGCTGCGCGCAATGCGATGGCCGCTGGCTTTGACGGGGTGGAACTGCACGGTGCCAACGGCTACCTGATCAACCAGTTCATCGATTCCGGCGCCAATGGCCGCAGTGACGAGTACGGCGGCTCACTGGAGAACCGCCTGCGTTTTCTTGGTGAGGTGGCGCAAGCCCTGGTCGAAGGCACGGGCGACAAGGGTCGTGTTGGCATCCGTCTGGCTCCGCTGACCACGCTCAACGGCTGCGTCGATGACGACCCCGAAACCACCTACATCGCAGCGGCAAAGCTGCTCGGTGAAATCGGTGTGGGCTACATCCACATCGCCGAGGCCGACTGGGACGACGCGCCGGTCATGCCGATCGGGTTTAAGCAGCGACTCCGGGAGGTGTTTCCTGGCACGTTGATCTACGCTGGCCACTACAACGCTGAACGCGCCCGCACAGCGTTGCGCGAAGGGTGGGCTGATCTGATCGGCTTCGGCCGCCCGTTCGTGGCGAACCCCGATCTACCGAAACGCCTGTGCACCGGCGCGGCACTTAACCTGCATGATCGCGAAACCCTGTTTGGCGGCGGTGCGCACGGTCTGACCGACTACCCCACGATAGACCAAGCCGCAGCCTGAACAAACTTGACCGTGATCAGTAAGAGCAACGCGGCGAGCATCGGGGCTGGCGGAGCCCAAGGTAATTTTGGGGATGGCGTGGGTGTGGGTGGTTCGCTTACGGTGTCTGGCGTCAGGGATAC
>JACSSB010000033.1 GCA_014879435.1 Phycisphaerales bacterium | reverse complement strand
AGTGAACTGCTGAGTCGTTTTCACACGGCCTGTCGGCGACAGACACGGCGACAGGCGGCCTTGGCCACGCTGGAATTGTGTGACCCGGTCGATGGGGTGATGATCAAGCAGCAGTACCGACGATTAGCCATGCGTTACCATCCTGATCGCGGTGGTGATGGTCAACACCTGTGCGAAATCAATGCGGCGCTAGCAGTACTGGAGGCAGGCGAGGAATGAAGCGACTGGAGCGGCAGATCATGTCGTATCCAATCGCATCACGCCGTGGAATAGCCCCTTTAACAAAAGGAATACTGCCTTCTTAAACACTCAAAGGGGGCATTTCCGTACCGTATAAGACTTGGCTTGAAGATCGTTCAAGCTGACAAGGCAAGGGATCACTTGGAAAGATATTGGGTGACGACTCCCATCAGCGAGTCTTCGTCCACTGGCTTGACGACGTAATTCTTAGCGCCCTGCCGTGCTCCCCAAATCCGATCAGTTTCCTGATCTTTGGTGGTGACGATGATGACCGGGATATGGCTGGTGGAAGGATTCTTGGTGATCTGGCGAGTTGCTTGAAAGCCATTGACCCTGGGCATGACTACATCCATCAGCACCAGATCCGGCAATTCCGCCTTGGCCACCTCGACGCCTTCCGCACCATCTTTGGCGGTCAGGATCTCATGCCCAT
This sequence comes from Phycisphaerales bacterium, assembly GCA_014879435.1. Classification (GTDB taxonomy): domain Bacteria; phylum Pseudomonadota; class Gammaproteobacteria; order Competibacterales; family Competibacteraceae; genus Competibacter. Next base: position 2,105 of record JACSSB010000033.1, on the reverse strand, counting down.
GTTTCTTGAGTATCTTGGAGAGACTCAGCGCCTGCGTGGGTGAGTCATCGACGATCAATATGCGGGCCATTCTGCCACTCCTGGAATAATCTTGCGTATCGTCCGCATGTCGCCGTTTCGACGGCGGCCAACCCGTTTGTGGAAAATTTGGTGGGCTATAACGGTAGGCTATAACACTGTTTACCACTCCCGACATCATAAGCGATATTTGTCGGATTGGGGGATGGTTTTGTTGTCATCGGCTATCCGCCAGTGCGTGATAGGATACCGAATATCGCGTTTTATTCGAGGGCATTGTCGCATGAGTGATTCGCCATTAAGTTTTTTGGAGCGCCTGTCGCTAGCATTGCGTGCGGTCGGGCGTATTTTAACCGATCCAGGATTCGCTGCCGACCTGCTGCGGATCGAGCAGGGAACAACGCCAGCGGCCGCAGAACCCGCACCTCCGGTACTTCGAGAAGCTGCGCCGGATTCTGCTTTACAACTGTTAACGTTGTTGCAACAAGAAGGGCGGTTCGTGGATTTCCTGCAGGAGAACGTGACAGCCTATTCCGATGCTGAAATCGGTGGTGCAGCGCGAGTGGTGCATGAGGGCTGTCATAAAATACTGCGCGATTATCTACAAATCCAGCCGGTGCGCGAGGAGGCGGAAGGCGCACGCTTGACCCTGCCGACCGGTTTTGATCCCGTGGCGGTGCGACTGAGCGGCAATGTAGTCGGTCAGCCGCCTTTCACCGGTACTTTGGTCCATCGTGGCTGGCAAGTGACCGAGATCCGCTTGCCGAAACTGACCGAGAATCGCAATGTGCGGATATTGGCGCCAGCGGAGGTGGAGTTATGAGCGAAGCCCGTTTCGCTATCGGTATCGACCTGGGAACCACCAACTGTGTGCTGGCGGCGGTCGATCTGCACGCCAGCGAGCCGGACAAGGTGGTTGACCAGATTGAGGTGATTCCACAATTGACGGCACCTGGCGCGATCGAAGAGCGGTCATTGATGCCTTCGTTCCTATATCTGCCGCATCCCGATGAGCTGCGCCCAGAGGATCGGACTCTGCCGTGGGGGAATCAACCGCCGTTTGTGGTGGGTGAATTGGCCCGTAGCATGGGCGAGCGTACCCCGATTCGGCTGGTGGCCAGTGCCAAGAGTTGGTTATGCCATCCAGGTGTGGATCGGCGTACCGCCTTTCTGCCGGTAGAAGCGCCGGAAGAAGTCGAACGGGTATCGCCCCTGCAAGCCACGATGCGCTATTTGGAGCATCTGCGCGCTGCTTGGGATCACCAGCATCCTCAGGAGCCGCTGGTCGAGCAGGAGGTGGTGCTGACCGTACCGGCATCCTTCGATCCGGCCGCACGCGAGCTGACCGCCGAGGCGGCGGCAGCGGTGGGCCTGGGCAGTCATCTGGTGCTGCTGGAAGAACCGCAGGCGGCACTGTATCACTGGATTCTGGCCACCCGTGGCCAATGGCGGAAGCAAGTGCAGCCCGGCGACATCATTCTGGTGATCGATCTGGGTGGCGGTACCGCCGACTTTTCGCTGATTGCGGTCACCGAGCGCGACGGTTCGCTGGAACTGGTGCGGGTGGCGGTGGGCGATCATATTCTGCTGGGCGGCGATAACATGGATTTGGCTCTGGCCCACACGATCCGCGCCAAGCTGGCCGAACAGGGGACTCAACTCGACCTCTGGCAATTGCAGGGACTGACGCATGGCTGTCGCGGTGCCAAGGAAATTCTGCTCGGCGATGCCAGCATCAAAGCCGTGCCAGTGGTGGTGCCCAGTCGTGGCTCTCGGTTGATCGGCGGTACCCTGCGCACCGAACTGACCCGTGACGAGGTGACTCGTACCTTGGTGGAAGGTTTCTTCCCGATGGTGGAGGTCTCGGCGCGACCGGCGGGGCGGGCGCGGGCAGCGCTGACCAAACTGGGGCTACCCTATGCCCAGGATGCTGCCTTATCCCGTCATCTGGCGGCGTTCCTGAGTCGGCAGGTCGAAGCCACCCGTGATCTGGTTGGATTCGAAGGCCGCCTGCCAAAGAACGCCAGTTTTCTGCATCCGACCGCCATATTGTTCAACGGTGGCGTGTTCAAAGCCCAATCGCTGCT
>JACSSB010000133.1 GCA_014879435.1 Phycisphaerales bacterium | reverse complement strand
AACATCTCGGTGAATTGCACCAACGCGGCAATGACCAGAATGAAGGCCAAAATCCTCAGAAACTGGATATCAAACGGAATCAAGACGTAATTCTCTAATAACCAGGAAATCGATACCGCCAGCGTCAACACAAAAGTGGTCGCCATCCCCATGCCAAAGGCGGAATCAATCTTGTTGGAAACTCCCATGAACGGGCACAATCCCAGGAACCGAACCAGCACCACGTTGTTGACCAACGCCGTGCCCAGCAGGATGAACAGATATTCACGCATGTCAGCCTCCGCCGCGTTATACGCGGATCTCGGCAGCAATCGTGCCAATACTGCTCGTCAGAATTATTTACTATTTAATCAATTACTTACCTCGAGCCATACGGCTACGCTGGAAGTGACGCGATGTCGGCTTTACGACAATTGGTGCATCCAATTTCGCCTCGATTGTGGCGAACGCTGCAACCACCGGAGCGACAGGCGTGAGAGGTACACGCTGTTAAAAACCCATATCCAGCCATATCCAGTATAAAATCGCGTTTTTCTTGGTAATTTGACGCCAACCTTAATATTGGTTAGGTTTTTGCATCGGGCTTTAAGAGCTATAAAGCCATCATCCCCATCCTCCAGCGTGAGTACCCCGCCCATGAGCCTAATAAACGCGCATAAAAGCTTCGGTTGCTCCGCGACGGACGCCAAAATCAACGAGAAGCTATCGGTGATCGACAAGTCACAATTTTGTCTATTCGCCAGTGCCGTAGATCAACTCACTGCTGCCGTTTGCCTGACCGATGCCACCGCCAATATTCTGTATGTCAATAAAGCATTTAGTGAGCTAACGGGTTATAGCTTTGATGAAGTGGCCGGCCAGAGCACCGCCATGCTGTCGGATCAGTGCACGCCCCCACAGATTTACGAACAAATGTGGCGACAGCTTCGGCACGATCAACCGTGGACCGGATTGCTAGCCAACCGCAACAAGCGCGGTATGGTGTATTTGGTGGAATTGACGGTGCGGCCACTGCACGATCCACAGGGACAAACCGTTTGTTTTCTCGGCATCTATCGCGACATCACAGCGATGCGCCATCTTGAGCGCCAAGTGCATTATCAGAAAGCACTGATCGAGTCGATGGTGGATGCCGCACCCGCTGTCATTGCGCTACTCGATGAAAGCGGTCGGGTCATTCTCGATAACCACGAATATAAGAAGCTGGTGGGTGATCTGGGGGTACGCGAACCGGCGGCGGAATTCCTGCGTGTCCTACGCGAATCCTTAGGCGACGCATATTCCTGGGATAGCCGAGCAGGACAAGGTTTTCGGGATCAGGAAATCTGCTTCGATCCGGGCGGTAAGGGTCAGCCGCGCTGGTTTTCCTGTTCTGGAGTCTGGTTTCGCGAGAGTGACAGTAATGTGATTCATTACTTCAAGCCCGTGCAGCAAACCTATCTCCTACTCATGGCGAACGAGATCACCAAACTTAAGCATGAACAGGAAGCGGTCGGCATGAATGCCATGCGGGCCTTGCTGGCCGAACAAGAACGTGTGCGCAGCATGCGCGAAGCATTGCAAGCGGCGATCTTTCAAATGCAGGGGCCATTGAACCTGATCGGTGCAGCCCGCGATCTGCTAGAACGGCGCGGTGCCCAGGCCGACCCTGCCTTGCGCCACGCGCTGCAACAAGCCATAACCACCGGTCAACACGCCATGGAACGGCTGCGTGCACTGATTCCTGAGGCGCCACAAGAAGCAGCGGCGCCAGTGAACATCAATCAGCTATTACGTGAGGTGCTGGAGTTGTGCAAACAACGCCTGCTGGCCGGTGGCATGGTCGTGGATTGGAAGCCAATGCCGATCCTACCAACCGTCATTGCTCGTGCTGGCCGCCTGCGCGGCATGTTCAAACAGTTGCTCGACAATGCCTTGGATGCCATGGAAAGCACTCGCCAACAACCACGAGAGCTGCGTATCGCCACGGGATTGCGCGAACAGGCGGTGCAAATCACCATCGAAGATACTGGCCCCGGTATCCCCACTGAGCTGCATTGGCGGATCTTCGAGCCCTTCTTCACCACCAAGCGCGTGACCACGCATACCGGTTTAGGATTGGCGCTGGTGCAAGAAGTCATTAACGAGCAACGCGGCATGATCGGCCTGGACCCTGGCTATACCACGGGCTGTCGCTGGCAAGTTTTGCTACCGATCAAATACGTCGAGGGCCCCTGAATGCCAAAGGAAATCGACAGGGATCGATCAGAATTATTGGAGATCGAACTGGCGACTTTGTTTGCGGTGAGTCAAGTCCTCAGCCAATCTTCTCCATTGAAAGAAATGCTGCTGCGCGTATTGCAGATCCTGCACGATCAGGGCGAACTGCTGCGTGGGATGGTTTCACTGCTAGATCCCAGTAGCGGTGACTTACTGGTCAGCGCGGTGCATGGCCAAGTCACTCCATCGCAGAATGAGGAACCCGTCCGTTATTTACCCGGCGAAGGCTTGCTGGGCATGGTTTTAGATCGCGGTGAACAGGTCATCCTGCCGCGCATTGGCGACGAGCCGCGTTTTCTTAACCGCCTGCACCTCTACGACCGAGAACTCCCCTTTATCGGCGTACCAATCCGGGCAGGCCCAGGCTATTACAGCGGCGTATTGGCGGCGCAGCCACCTTGTCATGACCAGTGGCTGCCGGATCGTGCCCGCTTTCTGGAAATGGTCGCCAACCTGATCGCACACAACGTGCGGGCGGCGCTGGATACCGAACGCGAACGCGGCGCGCTGACGGCTGAGCGCGATAGC
>JACSSB010000034.1 GCA_014879435.1 Phycisphaerales bacterium | reverse complement strand
GCAGGGCGGGAACGAGGACTGTTGCCTTTTTTCAAGGCACTGGTCGATATGCAGCCCACCCACGACATGCCGATAGAAACCGAGAATGGTTACTGGGTCGATATTCTGCGGCGACTGAGCAGTACCGTCCGCCCCGGCAGTCTGGTCTTTCTCCTGAGCGACTTTCACGGATTGCCCAAGCAAGCCGAACAATCCTTCGCCCGCCTTAGTGCGCACAACGATGTGATCTCCATTTTGGTCTTCGATCCTATTGAAGCCATCGCGCCACCCCCTGATCGTTATCCGCTCAGCGACGGCCAACATTTTGCCGTCTTGGATACCCGCGATGCAGCGGTGGCCGACGCCTACCACACCCAATTCGTATCCCGGCGCGATGCCGTGCGCGCCTTGTGCCATCGTCACGGCGGCCATTTCCTCAGCTTGGCGACCCACCAGCCGCTGCCCGAAACCTTGCGTCGCGAATTGATGGTTCATCATCGCCGCCCCGGCGCCCGCGTGACCCGGCCATAGCCCCATGCCTACAACAGACCCTTTAGCGAATCTGCGGGATATTCATCTCCCCGAACCGATTTCCTGGTGGCCACCCGCACCCGGTTGGTGGCTATTAGCCCTGTTATTGCTTCTCATCATCGTCGGATTGTTGGGGTTATGGCGCTATCGGCGGCGGCAGACACCGCGACGGGCAGCACTCGCCGAATTGGCGCGGCTTCGTGTCGATTTTCAACGTGACGGCGATAGCACCGCTACTGCCGCAGGAATTTCCGCATTATTACGCCGCTTGGCCTTGAGCTATTTCCCCCGAAATCAAGTGGCGGGTCTGGTCGGCGAGGCATGGCTGCAATTCCTGGATCGAAGCGGTGGCGGTCAGCCCTTTAGCGCCGGGCCAGGACGCACCTTGATCCGTGCACCCTATCGACCCGCCGAAATCTTTGAGATCGAGGCATTACTGAATGTTGCCGAAACGTGGATCAAAAGCGTCGGCAAGCAAGGAGCACCTTCCTCATGATTCATCTCGCATGGCCTTGGGCCTTAGCCGCCCTCCCCTTACCCTGGTTGGTGATGCGTGGCCTACCGCCCGCTCCCGCCAACAATGGCCCCGCACTGCGCGTTCCCTTTCTGCAAGAGGTTCTGGCGCTGGGTGACGAACAAAATCAACGAAAATCCATGCAACGCCGCTGGCTGAAAATAGCGCCGTGGCTGGCTTGGCTGCTCTTGGTATTCGCGGCGACGCAACCCCAGTGGCTCGGTAAGCCAGTGGCCTTACCGCTGAGTGGGCGTGATTTACTGATGGCGGTCGATGTCTCAGGCAGCATGGCCGCAAAAGATTTTATGCTCGACCAGCGTGTAGCCAATCGCCTGCAAGTGGTCAAAGCGGCCGCTAAAACCTTCATCGAGCGGCGTACCGGCGACCGCTTGGGCCTGATTCTGTTCGGTACTCAAGCCTATCTGCAAACGCCATTGACCTTTGATCGCAACACTGTAGCCACTTTATTGAACGAGGCGGTGATCGGGCTGGCGGGAGAACAAACCGCTATCGGCGATGCGATTGGGCTGGCACTAAAACGCTTGCAAGCGGCCGATACCAAAGATCGAGTTTTGATTCTATTGACCGATGGTGCCAATACCGCTGGAGAAGTGGCGCCGCGCCAAGCCGCCGAGCTGGCGGCTAAAGAGGGTTTGCGTATCTACACTATTGGCCTTGGTGCCAAACCGATGCGCCAAGAAACCTTTTTCGGCCCTCGGATCATTAATCCCGCAGCCGATTTGGACGAAGCGACTCTGAAAGAGGTCGCCGAAATTACCGGTGGCCGCTACTTTCGTGCGACCGACACCGCATCTCTAGAAGCGATCTATCAAGAGCTGGACCGGTTGGAACCCGCCGCCCGCGATACCGAGTATTTCCGGCCGCATCAATCTTTATTCATCTGGCCACTCGGTCTCGCATTGCTGATTTCCATCCTCCTCGCCGCTGGCCGTTTGTCTTGGTGGCCGAAGCTGCGCGTCAACGCTATGACCGACCCCACTCGGAATGGAGTGAATCCATGAATGCATGGTCCGAATTTCACTGGCTACGCCCGGAGTGGCTGTGGGCGTTGTTACCTTTAATCTTCATCGCTTGGCGCTTGCTACAGCAGACGGGCCGCGCCTCCGCTTGGGAAAAACAATGCGATCCACATCTGTTGGCGGCATTGTTGATCCGTCGTGCTCCGCATCATCGCTTGCCGCTCATTTTATTGATGATTGGCTGGACTTTGGCGGTGGTCGCTTTAGCCGGTCCAACTTGGCAAAAGCTGCCGCAACCGGTCTACAAAACGCAGGCTGCCCACGTCATCGTGCTCGATCTTTCGCCGTCTATGGATGCGACCGATCTGCGCCCATCACGCATCGCCCGCGCCCGCTTCAAAGTGCTCGACTTGTTAGCACGCTATCGGGAAGGACAAACCGCACTGGTGGTTTTTGCCGATGAACCGTTCGTCGTCTCACCTCTGACCGACGACACCAAAACCATTGCGGCCCTGGTGCCGACGCTCAGCCCCGAACTGATGCCGACCCCTGGCGATCACGCACATGCCGCATTGCGGATGGCCGACGAATTACTGACTCAAGCCGGAATTCAGGATCAGGGAGAGATCGTCTTGGTCACTGATGGTGATGACGACCCGGCAGCGACTTTGGAAGCGGTAAAAACCCTAAAGGCGCACGGGCGGCACGTCTCGGTATTGGGTGTTGGTACGACGGAAGGCGCGCCGATTCCGCTGGCCGATGGTGGTTTCCTGAAAGATGCTACGGGAGCCATC
>JACSSB010000252.1 GCA_014879435.1 Phycisphaerales bacterium | reverse complement strand
GCCAATCCCAGTCGCCCCACCAGCAAACTCATGTCGGTGGCCTCAATAACAACATGCCATAGCCAAACGCTCGATGCCGCCCGACTCCTCGCGCCAGCAGTGCCGCAAACGCAGCTTCATCCTGCACGGTCATCACCCCACGCAATAATGCTTGCGGCAATATCACCGGACGGCCAAAGCGCTGCTCCTGAGTCGCCGTCCGCTGCGAACGGCGCAACAACCGCACCAATCGAAAACCTGCCAACTGCACCGACTCCAGCGTCGCTGCACCTTCCACCTGCCGAGCCAGCCATTCGCCATACACCGTTGCCCGACTCACTGGCGGGTCCACCGCTTCAGCCATTTCTATCCGGCGCAAAAACACATCTTTTTCCGTCTCGCGCCGACTCACCGGGCACACCAATACTTCAAAGCCCAGCCGCCGACCCACAGTCCATGTTGTTGGCATTGGCTTGGCGCGCAACAACTCCGCCGTATCGCACACGGCCAGCGCCAACGGCAATGCAAAGGTCTCGGCCTGTTCGCGCAATGTCGCACCATCCTGGCGGCTATAGCCCAACCATTGCAACGGTTGATCTTTCCGCCAAGCGACCCCTGGTTCCAGCAATCGAAATGGTTTGGGTGCCAGCGGCCCGAATAACGCGGCCAACCACGCATGAATGCCGTAACCCAAATCTTCATCCGCTGCTCGATTGACTCCATGATCCTGCGCAAATTGAATCAACGAGATAGGGTCCAACCGTAGCTGCACCATATACAGACGATCACTCATGTCGCCTCCTCATCGGGCAAGATCCCTTCCCGACGCAGGCGTCGCCCGCTATGAATTTGATTGCACCAATCGCGCTGGTCATAGATCGCCACGACGCGCCCCGGCAGATCTGTCCCAAGATGCACCGGCCAACAAGCACTCGCCGACTGTCGCACACCTACACGTAGTGGCGTTTTACCCGACATGGCCCGCAATGCCGCCAGCACATCGGGAGCTTCGACCATTTCCCGAAACAGGGGCGCCGCTGGCAAACAGGTCTTACGACCCAGAAACAAAGGCCGTGCTGGTTCCTGTAGCGCCTTCGCCAATGTGGATACGGAAGGTTCCGCATGGCCGGTCAACGTCACCGCCACCGTCATCACCCCATTGGCCCAGTAATGCCGATAGCGGATGTGAGTACCCAATTTAGCATCCGCCCCACCATCCCGATGTTCCGCCACGCCCCATGTGGTCCAACCCTTGCTCATCATTTTCCGTTGACCGAGATCGACCGTGTGGTAATCCACCAGCGCTGTAGGTTCCACCTCCCAACGCGCCGCGAACTCAATGCGTGTCTGTAATGCATTGAGTGCCTCCGCGTCACCATGCCGATAACCCAGTGCGTTGCCGAACAGCCCAGTCAGCAATGACAAGCGGGGAAACCGATCCGTGACGTTGTGATGATCCACGATGACATCGCCAAAACTCATCAATGGCGCATCGAACCGCAGTAGGAGAACCTCCATGTTGGCCTACTCGAACAACGCCGCTAACGCCTGCTCGGTGGCATCAGCGAGCGAGAGCACCGGAATTGACCCCAGATCAATAGCCTTAGTCGTCGCAACAGCCCGAAACGCCGCTGTCGTCCCATACATCTGCTCCTGGGCGTCCAAGTATTGCTTTAATGCGATGCCCGCCTGCGCCATTCCATCATCACGCAGTTTCAATGCCTGCAAATAGGCATTGGCCAGACTACGTGGTTGCTGTGGCCCGGCTTCCAGCAGCACAAAATCGGCACGGGCATAGGGCGCGGTTGAGCCTAATTTTGCCCCCGGTGTGACTTCGGCAATGGTACGCACCAGCCCTTGCAACACTTGCCGAGCCTCCTGAATCTCTTGTGCCTTCCAATCCTTGCGGTCGCAACCAGTCAGATTCGACTGCAATCCAGGCACGTCCACGGCAACGTAGCCGTAGAACAGTCCCGCACCCAATTCCATATCCCCGGCGTGAGCCGCACCGGTTTCATCATCGCGATTCAAGTCATCTACAACCGTGAAGTAATCCACCTCCGTATCCAAGGGATGCACGGTCAAGGCATGAGCGACATGCACACAAGCATCACTGCGGGACAGAATGTCCGAAGTCACAAAGCGCCCAAATAACGCACCTTCCAAGCCTGCATACAAATGACCGTGACCCGCTTGCACCAACATCGCTTTGAAGTTGTCCTTGTCTTTCTTCAATCGTTCCTGCAAATGTTTTTCCGCATCTGGACCCGCTGCCGCGCACTCTTTGAGCAACGCGACCAAAAAATCCGCTTCAGGCTGACCAAATAGAATCGGTTGTTTAACCAGCAACCCCGCTGTTTCCGTAGAATCCACCGACTCTCCCTCTTCGCCAAAATCCATTTCCGGCTGCTCCACTTCCGCCTTGGCTTTCTTCCCCTTCTTGCCCTTTTCCGCTTTGGCAGCCTTATCCGCCTTTGCCGATTTCTGTAACAGTAACTCCACCAGGGCTAAAGTCAGCGCCTGCGCTTGATCCAGCGGTACTCCTTCCTGCTCCACCAAGCGCTGGACAATTACCCGCTCAAAGAAATGTCGAGTTCGCAAGCCACCCGGCAGAGGCAGAGTCTCATGCAGCCGCTCCCGCCAATGGCGCTTGAGGCACTGCGAGGACACGCGCAAACGTGTTGCATTACCGAAGGGAATCCGCTTGGCCAAGCCCGCGTCATCCCGGTTCAACAAACTGGCGTGATAGGAAGTCAGGGTATGAATTTGCAGAAACATGGATCAATCCTTCTCGTTTTTTTGATGGCGGTAATAGTCGCCAGCGATCTGCAGCCGCACGGCCTCCCGTTTCTCACGATCTTGGGCCAGTAGCAATCGTGCTAAATCCAACCAATTGACGCTTTCCCCCTTGGCGGCCAGAAAACGAGCCACACGCAAGCTCAGGGTATACAGCACGTCGTCTTGAGCCACGAGCAACCGTTCCAAACGTGCCTCGCTGTAGCGGTGCTCCGCCAGTGCCTGACCAACGGATCGATCCGGGCGATGCGCGGACGTCCCCATGAGTGCCAAACCCGCCAACACGGTTTGCCATGCCCCGATCTGGCGCTGCCAACCCTCCGGTAGATGCTGGAAACAAAATCGATAGAAGGCCAGCGATGGGGGTCGATCCGGGGCCAAGCGTTTGAGTGCGGCCCGCTCCCCAGTCGGGAAATTCTCGCTACCAATGAGTGCGGCAATTCTGCCGATCAAGCGCGCCAACGAGGGCGATTCAGGGGTAGATAGCGTCGGCGATAGTGTGGCGTCCGGCATCGGCAATCTCCTTCAGCTCGGGAAATGTTTTGTATAAACAACCGAAAAATACGTTGTTAGCACGTACCCGCGACCGGTAATAACGGCCGGTGCGTGCGGGGAAGCGAGCGATAGCGTCGGCCAAGGTTTGGCGAGCATGGCGTTCCAAGGTTTGTAGCCACGACAAACGAGCAGCGTCCGTATCGGCTTGATCCACGGAATTCCACAGCCAATCAAAATATATGGTGTGCCAGACGGTTGCGAACGAGCGTGCAGTCTGCTCCACCCAAGCGCTCACTTCCCGTTTGTCCCAATCAATCTGCTCTGGTCCGGCTTCCAGCCAAGCGTACAGTGCTGGTTTGAGTACTTTGTTCTGCATCGCTGCCGCATCGTTTAAGCCCAAACCACTCAGTTCTGCCAAGCGCTCACGCGCCGCGCCACCACCAAATAAGCGCACGGCAGCCCGCGCTGGAATTCGTATCATAGCTTCATGAAAGCCATCGGTTTTTCCCATGCCACCTGGAGCCAATACAGCGGCCTGTACCCAACAGGCTTGGGTCGCTCGATCTGAGTCTGGACGCTGCATGGCTGCGGCCAAAAATCCTTCTTTTTCAAAAAGCAGATTACGTAAACGCTGCGGTGAAAAGAACGGTGCCATCACTGTCCAAGTTTTTTTCTCTTTGCCGTCATCAATCAATGGTGTCCACGGATCGCCCACGATGCCCTTCTGTTCCTTGGCTGCAATTCGATTACCCGCAGTGCCCGCCCCCAGCGCTTGAATTCGTCCATTACTGAGGATCAAGCGAACTGCTCGGGCGATTTCAATAAAAAAGGGATCGAGTTTGGCTAAGGGCAACGCGGTTTGTAGATCCCACGGAAGTAGCCACAACAACACCAGCCCATCGGGACGATAAGGCCATGGGTTCATCAGCAATTCAGCACGATAATCCAGTAGCTTATGGGTTTCTCGCTGCCAGCGCCTGCCGAGCGCTTCATCGTAACGCAGCCCGACACACACCCGACTACCCGTGCCACTATTCATGCGAGCGATCCCGTAGTTGCCGCGCCCCATCAACCCCGTCATCGTCTGCAAACTGATCAAGGCATATGCCCAGCGCTCCGGGCTATCTTCATGAACCCGCCGACTTTTCACGTCATGGTTTTTGGCGGTTTGCAGCACGTCCAATGCATCTGAGGTATCGGCTTTGGGCTTGAAGGCGGTCCAATCGGCTTTGTTGATCATTGGCGCTTGCATGAATGCCGGTTGCATCACGTCTTCCACCACCAGCATCCAGGCGCAGTCATCATCGCGCCCAGCCAGTTGCCGCAAGCCATCACGCCAAAAAGCTTCGGACTGCACCGGGTCTTGAATGTCGGCCCGCGCCAACACCGCTCCGGCCAGGTAACACAGGAAAATATGAAACGCATCTTCCTGATGGCGTTGCAGACCCGGCAGCGACTCGACCATATCGGTCCCCAGCGCCGCCAGCAAACCCGGCAAACTCATCTTCATTACGCCTGCCGTGGTTTGTATTCGAAACACCGGTTCCGTCAGTAGATTCATACCCCCTCCTCTCGTTGTAAGCCCATGCGGGTATAGCGATAGCGCCGCTCACCGCACTTAAAGATCAGGCATTCCCGATCCTCAGTGTGCACAGTCGCGGTTTCCTCAGGTGTTTCCGGCGCCAGATATCCTGGAATCACCAGTTCCGTCAGCCGCTGCCCGAACGGGCTGGTCACGGCCCGATCCAAACGTACCCGCCAATCATTCAACCCCAGCCGGGTTTGTATCGTCGTATTCAGCGGATTAAAGGTGAATTCTCCAAACGGTTTCGATTGCATACCGACCAAGGTCGCCTGAAGCATTTGCCTCAACTCCTCATCTTCTACCTTCTCGGCGTGACGTTGCCACATCGGGCTATTCAACGCCGCTAATACCTCGGGATGTGTCGCCCCTTCCACCAAACGACGGTTATCGCGTGGAATCACCCAAACGGGCATGTTCCGCAATAAATCCAGCGTCAACCGCAGCACCCGCAGATCGGGATAAACTTTGCCTAACCCGGCCACGCCGCGAACCTGACCATCATTCCGCAGCAGATTTTCCAAGCTCACATCTTCAGGAACCAGCACCACACACCGCGCCGTCTCAAATCCAGCGGGTCGCGCCCGGTCGTGCCGATGCAAGCGCCCAATGCGCTGCAACAGTACATCCATCGGACACAAATCCGTGATCAGCAGGTCCGCATCTAGATCGAGACTCTGTTCCAAGGTCTGTGTCCCGATCAGCAATACCGGCCCCGGCGCGGAGCCTCGACCCCAGCGGGCGCTGACCGCCGCATCCAACACCGCCCGATCTACTGCCGCAAAGCGACCATGATGCGGTGCGATGACCCCCGCACACTGGAACAGCATCTCTGTTGGCAACACTGCCTCCAGAGCCGCTTGTAACGCCATCACCCGCGCCACAGTATTCAGCACTACTAACACTCGCGCTCCGGCCTCTACCGCCTTCTGCAAACGCGGTAACAGTGCCACAGGATCAGCCAGCGCCGACACACACTCCACTTGCACGGTTTTACCTTGGGTCGCTGCAGGAATCGCTCGCGGCGGCCGTCTTGCCACGCTCAAGGCTGGATAAGGCATCGCTTGCGCGGCTGCATAATCCGGTTCGGACTGAGCTCGGGCGCCAGCGTGGAGAAATTGAGTGCGGGCCACAGCGCCCAGCGTTGCGGATAGCAACAAAGCATGACCGCCCAGACCCAGATGATGCGCTAATAATCGCGTCAACAATTCCCGCATATACGGATCACTGGCGTGGACTTCATCCACTACCAGCAATTGCCGATCCAGACACACCGAGCGTAAATGAGCATGGGGAACTTGCAGCACACTCAACAACGCCTGATCCAGAGTGCCGACCGCTACGGTCGCCGCTAGAAAACGCTTTGGACGTTCCGCTGCCCAAGCCCGCTCTCGTTGCGCCCGTGTCGCATCATCTTCCCAGCGGGTTTCCGGGTCGGGCAATAGTGTCTTTACATCCGCCCCATCCAATTGCGTATAGCCGGGCACGGCCAACAGCACTGGAGGCCGGTTTGTCGGATCAGGAAACACGCGCTCCACCATCCGTAACACCCGGCCATAGAGTTCCCGCGCTGCGACTCGTGTGGGCAAGGCGAAATAAAGTCCATCGACTTCTCCTGCCGCAAACAGCGCCAGAAAGCGTGCTAATGCCGCCTCTGTCTTCCCAGAGCCGGTTTCCGCCTCCAGGATCAACAGGCGATCCTCTCCAGTGACCGACCACGCCATCAACGTCTCTTGCAACGGATGTGGCGTGAACCCAAACACGGTGGCAAATGTGGGCGCTTGGCCACCAAGCGCGGTTTGATAGGCGCGCACATCCAGACCCACCGTCCGCAACGCCCGATAGGCAGCTTTGGAGGCATAGGCCAAGCGGTCACCAGTATCATGATCGAATGGAAAGAAACGCTCATGTGAGCCGAGCCAATCCGCTAGCATCACCAACCCGGCAAAACGATGTTGCAAAGCCGGTGGCGCCGATAGCGGCGTACCGCCTGCTGTAAACGCACTTGGAAACGCCCGCTTCGCCATCGCTAGCAGATCGGCGATAGCCGCGAATGGATCTCGCCCATTGTTGGGCCGCCACCATTGCGTTTTCGCTGTGTGGTAGGAACCTGTGCGCTCACTCGAATCAAAACGCACTGGCGTGCCGTGATGCGACAGCGCCGCGAACAAGAGCGCTTGACACTCCTCAGGATGAACAAACCAGCTTCCCAAGGTATTGACATCCAGCACGCTAGCCAGACATTCACTGAGGTCTTCTTCAAAAAACAGCGGGGCCAGTTCGCGGACATGGCCCGCGCGCGGTGCGCTGGATCGAAAAATCTTGTTCTGAAAGCCCAAATTTGATTTGCCCAGATCATGCAATAAGGCAAATACCGCCAAGCGATCCAATTCAACTTCACTTAAGGGTCGGCCTGCGGCGGCTTCGAGACGGCGGCGGATGATCGGTAAAGCAAGCAACGCACGAAACGTAAGGGCAACATCAAGACAGTGATCAGTAAGAGGGTGCCAGGCAACGATATGTTGCGCTGGATCGAGACGTGCTTTTCCCCAGAAAGTAGAAATAGGTGGTCTCATTGACAGGCTCCATGCGCACAAGATGATTCAATGTATGGAAGCAAATCACATCATGATAGTGACAGTCTTATGATGGATCACCTGCTTTCTCTGATGGCCTACGGATGTATAGCGACTCTCTCTAGGTTGTGGAATGGAGCACCATACACACCATCGTCATTCCCACGAATGCGGGAATCCAGTACTGCGATGTCACCCTGGATCCCCGCCTGCGCGAGGATGACGGCAAACACAACTTATTCAGGAGCACTATATTTGGGAATGAGAATCACTATTTGCCGCGATTCCCGCGCAACGTTAAGCTATTAACAGGACGGTTCCCTTCGGGGGATTAATAGGGAACGCGGACGTACCGGCATTGCCGGGCGTAGCCGCGGCTGATCCCGCAACTGTGAGCGGTAAGCTGGTGTTCAACGAAGGCCACTGGGCAACTGGGAAGGCCGAGCACTGGGCGATGACCCGCCAGCCAGGAGACCTGCCGTCTCAGTATCGCCTAGCCGCCGAACGGGCTCTTTCGGCGGGACGATCCACCGTTTGGCGATGCGGGAAACCGAGCGTTCGCCCAATGGCGGGTCCGACCCTCGCGCATCGACGCGGCCAGCATTCCTTCATCTCCTGGTCTCGCCAGACAGCGAGCGAGCGCTTTTCAATGGACGATGAACCGGTACCACCGGTTCCCCCCATGATTCTCTTCAGGGAGCGCGTTCGCCTCATGCCCAGACCTCATCTTTTCACCTGCCGCCTACTTCCATCGCTCACTGCCCTCTCCTTGCTAAGCAGCGTGACGGCGACCGCCCAGCAGGATTTGCCGGAAGTCGTGGTCACCGCCACCCGTGTGCCGATTCCCGCCGAACAATCGGGTAGCGCCATCACTGTCATCACCCGCGAAGATCTGGAACAGCGACAGATCCGTGTGGTCGCCGACGCTCTGCGCGATGTACCTGGCGCCACCGTCAGCCATAGCGGCGGGGCTGGCGGTATCACCGAGGTTTATTTGCGTGGCGCCGAATCCAATCAAACGCTGGTGCTGATCGATGGGGTGGAAGTGAATAACCCGGAAGGGGGCGCCTTCGATTTCAGCAGCCTGCTTGATCTGGAAGTGGAACGCATCGAGGTGCTGCGTGGCCCCCAGAGTGTGCTTTGGGGTAGCTCCGCGATGGGTGGGGTCATCAATATCATCACTCGCCGCGCCGATCAGCCGTTGCAGGCTAGTGCGCAGATCGAAGGCGGTAGCTTCTCGACCGGACAGGGCAGCGCCAGTTTGGGTAGCCGTGGCGACCGTTATGATGCTCTGCTCAGCGGGAGCTGGTTCAGGACCGATGGCTGGTCGTCAGGTAGCTCCTGGCGTGGCAACAGCGAGGATGATGGTCTGCGCGTGGGCACCGTGATGTTCAAAGGGGGCTTTCGCCCGCGTGAAGATCTGGAATTGAGCCTGATCGAACGCTACACCGATAGCCGCAGCGATTTCGACGCCTTCCTCGGTGGCGATATACGACCGGTGGTCGATAGCGATGAGCGCGCCGACAATCGCCAGAATCTGCTGCGCCTACAGGGCAAGTTCACCCTGCTCGATGGCGCTTGGGAGCACCTGCTCGGTGCCAGTCGCTATGACATGAATGGCAGTACCCTCAACACCGGCGTCGAGACCTTCGACAGTAAGTCCCACTCCAATCAATTCGACTACCAGAGCAATTATTTCTTCAGTACCGCCGATGCTGATCACACCTTAACCTTCCTGGTTAAGAACAAAGAAGACGTGGCCAGTAACACTTATTTCGCTCGTAACTCGATCCGCAATACCGGAGTCGGCCTACATTACGATATCGGCCTGAGCGAGCAGCTGTTCCTGACTGCCGGTGCCCGCCATGATTTCAATGATCGTTTTGATGATTCCAATACCTATCGACTAACAGCCGCTTATCTATGGCCAGACATCGGTGGCCGATTGCATACCAGTTACGGCACTGCGGTCAAAAATCCGACCCTGACCGAACTGTTCGGCTTCTCCGGCGATTTTCAGGGCAATCCCGATCTGCAACCAGAAAAAAGCCACGGCTACGATCTGGGTTGGGAACAAACCCTACTCGATCAGCGATTGCGCCTGGATCTGAGCGTCTTCGATAACCGAACTGACAACATCATCGTGGGGGCTGGCCGCTCGGTGATCAATCTGTCGGGTGACAGCAAGAGTCGTGGTGCTGAACTCAGCGTCAATGCTGAATTAAGCACCGATCTCAGCGCTATCCTGGCCTATACCTACACTCATACCGAAGATCCGCAAGGTCAAGAACTGTCGCGCCGCCCACGCCATCGGGCCAGCCTCAACCTCAACTACCGCGCCTTGGAAAATCGTGCCGATTTCAATCTCGCCGTGCGCTACAGCGGCTCGGCCACCGATCTCGCCTACGACTCAGAAACCTTTGCCAGTTTTCCAGTGAAGCTGGATAGCTTTACCGTGGTCAATTTGGCAGCGCGCTATCAAGTAGACGATCACTGGCGGCTATTTGGCCGGATCGATAATGTGTTCAACAAGGAGTATGAGGAGGTATTCGGCTATTCTGGAATCGAGCGCGGCGTCTATCTCGGTGCACGCTACCAGTTCTGAGAGGCTTCCCGTGCGTAAAGGCTTGATCTTGGTGCTGCTGTTAGCGCTGGCAACTCCGACTACCTCGGCTACCTCGGCTACCTCGGTAACTCCGACTACTCCGACCGCCTCGGTAACCTCGATAACTTCGACTACCTCGATAACTTCGACTACCTCGGCCACCTTGCCACGCGCTGCTTCGCTGACCCTATGCGCCGATCAATATTTGCTGGGATTGGCTGCCCCGGAACAAATCGTCGCCGTTTCCGCCGCTGCCGCCGATCCGAACCAGTCTTTGTTTGCCGCTGAGGCCGCCCACCACCCGGTCCATCATGGCAGCAGTGAAGAGTTGATCGCCCTGCGCGCCGAAGTGGTGTTGACCGACCGCTGGATGCCTCTGCAAACGGCTGCACGCTTGGATCGATTTGGGGTACGAATGATTTCGATTCCCTTGCCGAACACTTGGGAAGAAATCGCCGACACCACCCGCACTATCGCCACTGCGCTCGGTCGCTCCGAACAGGGTGAGGCCCGCGTGGCCGAGATGCGGGCACAGCTTGAAGCTTTGCACCGACCGACCGACCACCGCCACACCCTGCCGCCGCTGGCGGCCTATTTCCTACCCGATGGCGGCAGCGCGGGCGCGGGGACGTTCATCGATACGGTGCTGCAAGCCGCTGGCGTGCGCAATTTGGCCACGGTAGTGGGATTACAAGGCTGGGGTTCCTTCAATCTAGAGCAGTTAGCCGGAATCCAGCTCGATTTGGTGGTGCTGGGTTTTTTCGATCAGGGTGGCGATAGCCGCCGCATGGCTTTTGCCCATCATCCGGTATTCCGCCATTTACTGGCGGGACGGCCAGTCATCGCCGTACCGGATCGCTATTGGATGTGCAGCGGTTGGTTTCTGGCCAAAGCTTCTGCCTACATCGCGGAGCGACTATCGGCGGAATCTTCACCATGAGTCGTATCGCGGATGCTGATCGCCGCCATGACCGACAGGTAGTGACGCTGCTGGTGGTGCTGATGGTGGGTCTAGCCTTGGCCGGATTGCTGCTGGGTTCACTACCACTGTCGCCATGGCAGGTGCTGAGCGGGTTGATCGGTGGCGACGAGCGCTTGCGCCTGATCGTGCTGGAGATCCGCTTACCGAGAGTACTGCTCGGCATGATGGTTGGGGCATCACTAGGTTTGAGTGGCGCCGCGTTGCAAGGACTGTTGCGCAATCCACTGGCGGAACCGGGCATTCTCGGAGTAACGGCCAGCGCCGGGCTGGGCGCGGTATTGGCGCTGTATTTTGGCTTGGCGCAGATTTCGGCTTGGGCACTGCCGGTCTGCGCGCTGAGTGGTGCGCTGCTGGCGACTACGGGCCTAGCACTGCTGGCGATTCGTGATCCCAATCCGCTGGGCTTGATCTTGGCCGGATTAGCGGTGTCGAGCTTGGCGGTGGCCTTGACCTCGCTGGCTTTGAACCTAGCGCCCAACCCGCTGGCGCTGAGCGAGATGGTGCTGTGGCTGCTGGGATCGCTGCGTGATCGCGGCATGGACGATGTAGCCCTGGCGGCGCCGTTCATGGTGATCGGCTGGGTGCTGCTGTTGGGCGCTGGCCGTGGTCTGGATGCGCTGACTCTGGGTGAGGAAGCTGCATATAGCCTCGGTATCGGCCTGAACGGATTGCGTGCTCAGGTGATCGGCGGCACCGCGCTGACGGTGGGCGCGGCCACTGCGGTGACCGGCGCCATCGGCTTCGTTGGCCTGATCGCGCCGCATCTGTTGCGATCCTGGCTCGGCCACCAGCCCGGTCGCCTATTACTGCCCAGCGCCCTGGCCGGGGCGGCATTGCTGATGACGGCCGATCTCTTGGTGCGACTGATTCCGAGCCGACAGGAACTGATGCTGGGGGTGGTCACAGCCCTGCTCGGTGCGCCGTTCTTTCTCCACCTACTGCTACGTGGCCAAAAAACGGGACCATCATGATGCTGGAAGCGAAGCAGATCAGCGTCGAACTGGGCCAGCGCACGGTGGTGAACCAAGTATCGCTGCGGGTCGCCACCGGTCAATTACTGGCGCTGATCGGCCCCAATGGCGTGGGCAAGACCACCTTACTCGCCGCACTGGCTGGGCTGCGGCGCTTTCGTGGCGAGGTACGGCTACAAGGGCGACCGCTGGCGGCATGGAGTCGGCGTGCGCGGGCACGCACCCTCGCCTATCTACCACAGGGGCACATCGCCCACTGGCCGCTGACGGTACGCCGCTTGGTCGAGCTGGGGCGATTGCCGCATCTGGCACCGTGGCACGCCCCCGCTGCTGCTGATCAGCTGGCCGTGGAGGCGGCGATGCAGCGTACCGATGTCGCCGAACTGGCCGAGCGCTCATTCGATACTCTGTCCGGTGGCGAGCGCGCACGAACGATGCTGGCGCGGGTGCTAGCAGTAGAAGCGCCGTTGGTGCTGGCCGATGAGCCGGTGGCCGCCCTGGACCCCTATCACCAATTACGGGTGATGGAGCTGTTGCGCGACTATGCCGACAGTGGTGCGGCCGTGGTGGTGGTACTGCATGATCTAACCTTGGCAGCGCGATTCTGCGATGCGCTCCTGCTGCTGCACCAAGGCTCACTGTTAGCCCAGGGGCCAGCGGATGCCGTTTTGTCATCCGCACATCTGGCGGAAGCCTATCGCGTCGCGGCATTGCACGGCGAACACGAAGGTCAGCGCTATGTGCTGCCATGGCGACGACTGGCGGCGCGGGAATACCATGGCGCATAACTCGCCACGTCGCCGGAAGGAAGATTCAGCGCGGTTGGCGGTTGCCGCACTGCTGGCGGTACTGCTGCATCTGGCGCTGACGCAACTTCCACTGGCTTGGCGGTCGTCTATTCCTGCTCCAACGCCGACGATCCGGCTGAGCCTATCGCCTCAGCCCGCACCCACCACTGCACCAGTAGCGATACCCACGCCAGCGGCGGTATCCGCATCGGAGCCAACACCAAAACCCGTGGCACCCGCCGCCCAAGCTGTAGCGAAGCCGGTCGCCAAAATCGTGCAGACTCCCAACAGCGCACCGCATGTACCGGAATCCAAACCGCAGCCCACCAAACCGATATCGCCGATAGTCACGGCGAAAACTACGCAATCCAGCCTATCCAAACCAGCCCGCTCCATTCCGACCACACCGCAGCCCACCAAAACCAAAGCAGTTCAGCCAAAGCCGATTGAAGCCAAGCCCATTCGGTCGAAATCGACCGAACCGAGGCAGATCGATGCGAGTTCAGCCAAAGCGGATGTATCCGATCTGAAATCATCGCTTCCACCGCTCAGCCGCCATGCAACCGCGCAATCATCTTTGGCAATGGTCAATGACGGTGGATCGGGAACGAAGCCAGCCGCTGATACCGCTCTTTCCAGGAAAAGTGGTAGCGCTACTACTATTCTGACTGAGCTTAAATTGCAGCCGCTGCCGGGCAATCCACAACCGCGCTATCCAGCGCTAGCTCGCCGTCGCGGCCAGGAAGGTCAGGTGCTGCTACGGTTAAGCGTGAATGCTGCTGGTCAGGTTGAAACGATCACTATTGCACGCAGCAGCGGTCATGATCTGCTGGACCAAGAAGCGCAACGTACAGTGATGCGCTGGCGCTTTCCTTCTTCTCCAGCGGGTGGGACGATGACCCAGCCCATTAGCTTTCGTTTGCAGAATTGAATACCCCCTGGGCAAATTCAGTCGGCTTGCCCCGAATCTGAGTGGCGCATAGGGTAAATCGATAGCAACGGCGAGAACACGCAATGCACGAATTGGAACGCTTACTGAAGATCATGGCGCAACTGCGCGATCCAGAACGGGGTTGCCCCTGGGATCGTGAGCAGAGCTACGCCACCATCGTTCCTCATACCATCGAAGAAGCTTATGAAGTCGCCGATGCCATCGCCCGCGAGGATTGGGCGGAGTTACGCGATGAATTGGGTGATTTATTATTTCAGGTGGTGTTTTACGCGCAGATCGCCCATGAGGAAGGACGATTCGATTTCAGTGATATCGCACAAAGCATCGCCGATAAGATGACGCGCCGCCATCCACATGTTTTCAGCGATGTGCGTTATGCCGATGTCACCGAACAAAATGCAGCCTGGGAACAAATCAAAGCATCCGAAAAAAACCAGCAATCTACGGGCGTATTGGATGGTGTTCCGCTGGCGCTACCTGCGCTGACCCGTGCCGTCAAACTACAGAAAAAAGCGGCCAAAGTCGGTTTCGATTGGGGGGCAGTGGAACCAGTATTGGCTAAGATTACAGAGGAGATTGGCGAAATCCGTGATGAAATCACTAATGGTGCTGTACCGGAGCGACTAGCCGACGAATTAGGCGATGTGTTGTTCGCAGTTGCGAATCTAGCCCGCCATCTTCACCTCGATCCTGAAGCCGCTTTGCGCGGTACTAATGCCAAATTCGAGCGCCGTTTTCGACATATTGAAAATTGCTTGGCAGAAACTGGTCGGACTCCGGTGGAATCGACATTGGAGGAAATGGATAAGTTGTGGGAACGCGCTAAGCTTGAAGAAAAGCGGTAGTAATTTATAGGCCAAAGTATGAATTCTGGAGAAGCCTTATGATTAGAGTAGTTTATCGTTGGCATGTTACGCCAGAAAACTTTGAAGAATTCAAGAAAATATGGAGCATTACAACCAATAGAATTCATGAATCTGTTACAGGGGCACTGGGTAGTTTCATGTTGAGGAGTTTCAAAGATGAAGCAGAAGTAATTACTATAGCGAAATGGGATTCATTAGAATCCTGGAAGGATTTTTGGGGTAATGAAAACCCAAAAGAAATGGAAGCCATGAGAAAGTTAGGGAATCGTATTTCTGCTGAATCCTTTGAAGAAATTGAAGATTTTACACGATAAAGAGGCTCTGTAGATATATGAAAGTGGGGTCAAATAAATGATAAAAATTAGCCATATCGACCATTTGGTTTTAACGGTTACAGATATTCCAGCAACGGTGCGTTTTTATGAAAAAATTCTAGGAATGAAAGCAATCAGCTTTGGATCTGGTCGTATTGCTTTAGAATTTGGGGATCAGAAAATCAATCTACATCGATTGGGAAATGAATTTGAACCTAAAGCACAGAATACCCAAGTAGGT
>JACSSB010000288.1 GCA_014879435.1 Phycisphaerales bacterium | reverse complement strand
ACCACCGCTTGGGCGGTGTATCCCAATCGCGGTCATGTGCCCGCTAAAGTGCGGGCATTCATCGAATTCCTACGCACTCATTTGGCGTAGCGCATACGCGTGATTTCAATATCTGGGCGTCATGTCCGATTCAATCATGCCAATTCTCATCCTGATCGAAGGAAAACTGCATGCAAAAACGTACTCTTGGAAAGTCTGATCTCGAAGTCTCAGCACTCGGTCTTGGCTGTATGGGATTGAGCTACGCTTACGGTCCCGCTACTGACCGGCAGACGGCTATTACCCTCATTCGTAAGGCTTTCGAGCTTGGAATCACGTTCTTTGATACGGCAGAGGTCTATGGTCCGTTTGTCAATGAAGAACTCCTTGGCGAAGCACTCGTGCCGATCCGCAACGAAGTCATCATCGCCACCAAATTTGGTTGGCGTAACGGGCAACCTAATGAGGGTCTGGACAGCACGCCCGAGAATATCCGCAGGGTGGCTGAGGCATCACTCAAGCGTTTGAAGACGGATCGCATCGATCTGTTTTACCAGCACCGCGTGGATCCAGCCGTGCCGATTGAAGAGGTGGCGGGGGCGGTGAAAGAGCTCATAGCTGAGGGTAAGGTCCAGCATTTCGGCATGTCCGAGGCAGGGGTCGAGTCGATCCGCCGTGCCCATGCCGTGCAGCCATTGGCTGCTCTGCAAAGCGAATATTCACTCTGGTGGCGCGAGCCGGAGCAAGAAATCTTCCCGGTACTTGAAGAATTAGGGATCGGTTTTGTGCCGTTCAGTCCGCTGGGTAGGGGCTTTTTGACCGGCACGATTAAGAAAGATACGCCGCTGGACGAAAACGACTTACGCAGTAGTCTGCCGCGATTCACGTCCGAAGCGCGTGAAGCCAACTATGCCTTGGTCGATCTTGTCGAGAAGATCGCCAAACAAAAACAGGCGAGCAACGCGCAAGTCGCGCTCGCTTGGGTTCTGGCACAGGCGCCCTGGATCGTGCCGATTCCTGGAACCACCAAGGCGCATCGACTGGCAGAAAATATCGGTGCATTGTCGGTTGACCTGACAGCCGACGATCTCCAAGAAATCGCTACGGCTTTATCCAAGATCTCGGTCCAGGGTGATCGCTACTCTCCCGCGATGCAGAAAACGGTGGAACGCTGAAGCTTCTGGCTGCGCGATATTTTTTGGTGAATTCGGCTTGATCGTTCTTCTGGATTCCCGCTTTCGCGGGAATGACGATGAAGGGTATGAGCATGCCGTCTTGGTTGCCTTTGCCGTCATCCCCGCGTAGGCGGGGATCCAGATATACACCGAAGTTACTAGATTCTCACTTTCGCGGGAATAACGCTGGAGAAGCTGCCCGAAGATTATCAACTTGAAGTTACGACATAAACAACTTATTCGATACTTCTGGTTAGTTTTAATGCCGCACATAATGCAAACCACACTTCAGAAGGGAGAGATCCAATGTTGGTTTGCATCGTCTATGACAGCGGTTATGGCCACACGCAAAAACAGGCCGAGGCTATCGCCGAAGGTGTTCATAAAATACCTGGAGTCGATGCTCAACTCATCGCTGTAGCCAATGATGAGATCGATTGGGATATCTTGGCGG
The DNA here is from genome assembly GCA_014879435.1 of Phycisphaerales bacterium. Classification (GTDB taxonomy): domain Bacteria; phylum Pseudomonadota; class Gammaproteobacteria; order Competibacterales; family Competibacteraceae; genus Competibacter. Next base: position 1,211 of record JACSSB010000288.1, on the reverse strand, counting down.
GCAGTGATGCCATCATTTTTGGCTCGCCGACTTACAACGGCACCATCAGTGCGCGCCTCAAAAAATTCATGGAGGACTCGACGCGGACGGCATGGATACCGCAGGCTTGGCGCAACAAAATCGCTGCGGGCTTTACAAACTCTGGTGCCATGCATGGAGACAAGCTTAACTCACTGATCACCATGGCTTTGTTTGCTGCCCAGCACGGCATGATTTGGGTGGGCCTCGACCTCTTTCCAGGGAAAAATTCGGGCGAACTCAATCGTGTCGGTGGTTGGCTAGGTGCCATGGCACAGTCGAACGACGAGTCGCCAGAACTCTCGCCGATCCAAAGTGATTTGGAGACGGCCCGACATCTCGGTCAGCGCGTCGCTGAGATTACCCAGCAATTTGTCAGCAAAGGCTGAGTCACTGTCTTTGAACCAGCATTTAGGATTTGGCCATGAAACTGCATAAAATGCTCGCGCCGCTTCATTGAGACCGATACCGTACATCTCGCCGCAAAACCCTGAATGCTACTTATGCCGCATAGCGTTTCAATGCCGCAAGCGGAACATGTAGCTCTTCTAGTTTCGAGAACGCCTCCAGCAGATACTCTATCGTGACCCGCACACGCGGCGCGATCAGCGCTCGGTGCGGGTACTGCAAGGCCAGCTCGAAATTGCCGGGATGGTGTGCATCCAGCAGCAGAACCTTCAGATCACCAGAAAGCAGATGCTTCCACGCGTGATGAACCCCGATGCAGGCGATGCCAACGCCTGATACTGCCGCTTGGGTGAGCGCGGTGGGAGAGGACATCGTGAGAACGGCCGCATCGGTGCGGAAGGTGATGATGCTTTCATCCTCCGCTCTGAAATTCCAGGGAGTAACGCGTCCTGCCAGGAAGCGCCGGATGATCAGTCGGTGTCGCACAAGATCTTCCAGATTGCGCGGAATGCCGTGGCGAGAAAGATAAGTTGGGGATGCCACCAGAACCAGCTTGAACTGGCAAATCGGGCGCGAAATTAGCGAGGAATCGGCAATCCACCCGCCTCGCAGCACGAGATCGTAACGCTCCTGAATGAGATCGACCACGCGGTCGTCGAAATCCACCTCAACCGACAGACCCGGATATTTCTCCAGCAAACCCGGTAGGGCTGGAGTTAATTGAAATTTAAGTAAACCACCGGCTTTGCCGGTGCGACTAGAACAGGCTCTGCCGTTCCGGCGTA
>JACSSB010000035.1 GCA_014879435.1 Phycisphaerales bacterium | reverse complement strand
GGATCCAGGGGAACATCGCAGCGACTGGATTCCCACTTTCGTGGGAATGACGAGGAAGTGCATAGCGTTTCACTTCCACAGCCCAAAGCGGGTTGCTATATCAATCATCCAGGATCAGTACGATCAATTCCTTGGGACCGTGCACCCCAAAAGTCAGGACCAGTTCAATATCCGCCGTCTTGGATGGACCGGAGATCAGTAAGGCATTGGTCGGCATCCCTTCAGCCCAGCGTTCCTCGCGCATAGCGGTGGCCAAAGAATCGTGAATCTTAGACGCTTCCAATACCGCGATATGCAAGGCCGGGGTCAGTGACATCAAGCGGGGTTCTTGCGGCGTGGGCCACAGAATCAGCGCGCCCACATCGGCCAGCCCGCCTCGGGTCGAGGTGATGGCGGCATCGATGCTGAACAGTTGTTCCTTGCACTGCTCCACCGCTTCGGTGTAACCCACCAACGGTGGCAGATCGTTATCCCATGCTGCCGCGAGTGCGGCACCCATAGGCGTGGCCGGAGCATACAGCAGCCCATTGGGGACACGTTGACGCAACAGATCCTGGAGGACGGCGATCCAATGTTGGCTATCGCTGACGATGATCTCAGCATGCATCGCTTCCATGCGCTGCTTCAGTTGCGCCATTTTTTCGGCGCGATCCAATACGGGTGTGGGCGGCACTGCTTCCGCTTCGACAGTGGTAGCCGCTCTCGGACTGACCTTGCGCAAGCGGGCGAGGATATTGGCGCGGGCGTTACTCATCGGCAATCCCCCTTTCCTTGGCGAGTACATGCAAGCTTTTAGGAGCAAACGGCGGTAAAGCTCTGGCTTGGGTCCATTTCTTGACGATTCCAGGCGCCGGTAGCTTGGACAATTGGGGACCGAATACGCCCAGCAATTTGGCGTTCAAGGCATTAATCCAGGGCGTTGCGTTACTCAAGGCCCAACCCTTCCAGCTCAGACTCTCCATCGCGTTGGCCTTGTAACCGTGCCCTTTGACCGCATCGGGCGTATCCGCCGAACTAGCCGAATTGTAGGATTCGGCGCGCAGGCGGCGCAGGATATCGACGATGGGGATCTTGACCGGGCACACTTCCTGGCAAGCGCCGCAAAAGGTGGAAGCGGTGGCCATGGCTCCGGCATGATCCAAGCCTTCCAATTGGGGAGTCAGGATCGAGCCGATTGGCCCCGGATACACATAACCATAGGCATGGCCGCCCAATCGGGTGTACACCGGGCAATGATTCATACAGGTGCCGCAACGGATGCACTTCAAGGTCTCCCGCAATTCGGGATCAGCCCAGATCCGGCTACGACCATTATCGAGCAGAATCAGATGCACTTCTCTGGGGCCGTCCTTCTCGTCTGGCTTACGCGGGGAAGTGATCATGTTGAAATAGGTGGTGATCAACTGGCCGGTGGCCGAGCCGGTCAGCAGGCGCAACAGCGGTGGCACATCCTCCAGCCGCTCCACTACCTTTTCCAAACCCATCACCGCGATATGTACCGGCGGCGCAGTGGTGCACATGCGGCCGTTTCCCTCGTTTTCCACCAGACACAAGGTCCCGGTTTCGGCGACTGCGAAATTGACGCCACTGACCCCAACTTCCCCGGCCAAGAATTTTTCACGGAGCACTTGGCGGGCGATGGCGTTGAGTTCCTCGACGACCTCGGTGTAGGGAGTATCGGGAATCTTTTCGTGAAACAGTTGTGCGATCTGATCGCGGTTCTTGTGAATTGCGGGAACGATGATATGCGAGGGCGTTTCGTGATCGAGTTGAATGATGTATTCGCCCAGATCGGTTTCCAGCGCCTCGATACCACGTTCATCCAGAAAATGATTGAGGTGCATTTCCTCCGACACCATCGACTTGCCCTTGATGACGCGTGTCGCGTTATGGCGCTGGATGATATCTAGACAGATGTGATTCGCTTCGGTTGGAGTTTCCGCCCAATGCACCTGGATGCCATTCTCGGTACATTTTCGCTCCAACTGCTCCAGCAATTCTGGCAACTGGCGCAGCGCTCGCCCACGGATGGCATCGCCGCGTTCCCGCAGTTGCTCAAAGGCTTCCAAGTCAGAAAATAGAGTTCGTCGCCGCTGCCCCAAAGTATCCATGGCAGCGCGGAGATTGCGGCGCAGTTGGCCATCGCCCAGCGCCTTTTTGAAATTCCGAGGAAAATCGACCACGGTTTCGCTCATTGGGTGCGCTCCAGCAGGAATTCGGCAAGATGCTTCACGGGAATCGGAATCCGCTGCTGTTCCAGCGCACCACCGATGTTCATCAAGCAGCCACAATCTCCTGAAAGCAGCAAAGCCGCGCCGGTTTGCTCAACATCCGCGACTTTATCCGCCACCATCACCGCAGAAAGATCGGCCTGCTTGACGGAGAAGGAACCACCGAACCCGCAGCATTCGCGCTCCCGCTGCAGCTCGATCATTTCCACGTTTTGTAACTGTCTCAGCAAAGACTTGGAATATTCGATCACCTGCATCTCGCGCAGCGCGCTACAGGAAGAATGCCAAGTGACTTTGATCGGTTGTCCCCGATCTTCCAGCTTGATATCGAGTATCCGAACCAGAAACTCGCTCAATTCGAACACCCGCTCGGAAAAGCGCCGTGCTTCGGCCGCTTCCGGCTGATCGGCAAATAATTGAGGATAGTGATGCCTCAGCATTCCGCCGCAGGAACCGGACGGAACGATGATCGGATAGTCCTTGGCAAAAGCCTTGAGTTGCTGGCGTGCCACCTTTCTGGCTTCTTCGGGAAAGCCGGAGTTATAGGCGGGCTGGCCACAGCAGGATTGCTGTTGGGGATAAACGACCTG
>JACSSB010000036.1 GCA_014879435.1 Phycisphaerales bacterium | reverse complement strand
GAGATGCTAAGCGAGATCGACGGCACTGACATCGGCACAGCATTGAGCCAAGCCGTTGAATTGCTTTGGAGCCAGCGATTCGGCAGCGCAAGCACTACAAAAAAAGCCACTGCACCCGAACAACTCATTGGGTCAAAAAAAGAAAAGAGAAAGAAAACCGAAAAGAAAATCAAGAAAGCGGTGAAAACGGAGAACGCAAAGGCCAATAAAACCGCCAAGAACCAAACCGAAACTGTGCCGGTAGTAAGCCTGTGAACCCAGAAAAAACCAGATGTCTTAGTTATTTCTTGTGTGAGCTGATCTGCTTTTCGGAATGAAGGCGATGACCTGAACCATGAAAAATCTGACTACACCCTATTACCTGATCGACGAAAACAAGCTGTTGAGAAACCTGAAAATCATCCAACAGGTGCGTGAGCGTTCTGGTGCGAGATCAGTACTGGCGCTGAAATGCTTCTCGACCTGGTGCGTGTTCGATCTGATGCACGAATTTCTGGATGGCACTACCAGCAGTTCGCTGTTCGAAGCGCGATTGGGGCGGGAAGAATTCGGCAAAGAAGTCCATGCCTATAGCGTGGCTTTTTCCAAAGGTGATATCGAAGCAGTTCGGGAAATCGCCGATAAAGTGATTTTCAACTCGGTGTCCCAGCTCACGCGGTATCAGGATGCAGTTGCGGGAATGAAATTGGGCCTGCGGGTCAATCCAGGGATCAGCTATTCCCACTTCGATCTTGCCGACCCCGCGAGAAAATATTCCAGGCTGGGCGTAACCGACACCACCGAACTTGCTCGGGTCGCACCGCTGTTGAGCGGGTTGATGTTTCATTTCAACTGCGAAAACGATGACTTCGAAAATCTGTCCAATGCCATCGATCATATCGGCCGCCATTACGGAGTTTTCCTGCACAACATGGAGTGGGTCAGCCTAGGCGGCGGCCTGTTCTTTACCAAGGACGGCTACCCGCTGGATCGATTCTGCGAAAAATTGCAGCGCTTCGCCGAAACTTTCGGTGTTCAGGTTTATCTCGAACCCGGCGAGGCTACGATCACTGATAGCGCGGAACTGGTGACCACGGTGCTGGATGTCGTCCACAACGAAACCGATATCGCCATTGTCGATGCCTCAGTCGAAGCGCACATGCTGGATCACCTGATCTACCACACCACGCCGCGCATCGCCGCGCCCGGAGCGGGACCGCATCGCATCACCATCGCTGGTCGGACCTGTCTGGCGGGCGATGTCTTTGGTGAGTACGCGCTGAACACTCGGCTGGAAGTCGGTGACGAAGTGCGTATTGCAGATGCAGCGGGTTACACGATGGTGAAGAAAACCTGGTTCAACGGATTGCCCATGCCCTCTATCGTCGTGCGACGACGCGATGGCAGCGTGGAACTGGTCCGTCAATTCGATTACCAAGACTTCAAACACGACCTTTCCTAATCGGGAGCGAAACGAAGGTGAAAAAGAACGTGCTGATTATCGGGGCCGGTGGAGTGGCCCATGTCGCGGCGCACAAAGCAGCGATGCACAACGATGTGCTGGGCGATATTTGTATCGCCTCACGCACGCCGTCGAAATGTGAGGAGATCATCGAGAGCGTGTTGCGGATGGGGCATCTCAAAGATCCCGCACATCGGCTCTATGCGCGCCAACTCGACGCGCTCGACATCCCGGCGACCGTCAAGTTGATCCAGGAAACGAACTCCGAAATCGTGATCAATCTGGGCGCGGCGTTCATCAATATGTCGGTGCTGGAAGCCTGTCTGGAAACCGGTGCCATCTACATCGATACCGCGATTCATGAGGACCCGGACAAAGTCTGCGAAGACCCACCCTGGTACGCCAACTATGAGTGGAAGCGGAAAGAACGCTGTGCGGAAAAGGGACTCACCGCCATTTTAGGTGCGGGTTTTGATCCTGGCGTGGTCAACGCCTATTGCGCGCTGGCGGCCAAGCGTTATTTCGACAAGATCGATACCATCGACATTCTGGATGTCAACGCAGGCAGTCACGGCAAGTACTTCGCCACCAACTTCGATCCAGAAATCAATTTCCGTGAGTTCATCAAAGTTTGGACCTGGATCGATCGGCAGTGGAAGGAATACCCCACCCATTCGGTCAAGCGTGTCTATGATTTTCCAGTAGTCGGCCCCTGCCCTATCTATCTGAACGGGCACGATGAGCTGCATTCACTCTCCAAGAACATCGACGCCAACAGCATTCGCTTCTGGATGGGTTTTGGCGATCATTACATCAACGTGTTCACCGTGCTGCGCACCCTTGGGCTGCTTTCGCACTTGCCGGTAACCCTGACCACGGGTCAGGAAGTGGTGCCGCTTAAGGTGGTTAAAGCGCTGCTGCCCGATCCCAAAACCTTGGCACCGGGCTATACCGGCAAGACTTGCATCGGTAACTTCGTCAAAGGTTGGAAGGATGGAAAGCCGAGGGAGGTGCTGATCTACCAAGTTTCTGACCACAAGCAATGCTATGAAGAGGTCGAATCGCAGGGGATCAGCTATACCGCCGGTGTCCCGCCAGTCGCGGCAGCGATACTGGCGGCTCAGGGCATCTGGGACCCGAAAACCATGGTGAACGTCGAGGAGCTCGATCCAGAGCCGTTCATCGCCTTGCTGGATCGGATCGGCTTGCCGACCGAGGTCAAGGAAATCGAACCAGACAGCCAAGCATCCTTCGACGGTACTGTCCGGGAATTGGCGCAGGAACTGGCGGAATCGACCGCAACCGTCACAGTTTCGGCGGCCAATCCGATGATCGCCTTGGCACCTCGGTCGGCGACCACCAAATAAAACGGAACCTGCTAAGACGTAG
>JACSSB010000175.1 GCA_014879435.1 Phycisphaerales bacterium | reverse complement strand
CGGCTGGCACTTGCGGACGATATCCTGGAGAATAACGGCGACTGGGCGGAACTGGATCGCCAAGTCGCCGCGTTACACCGGCACTACTTAACGCTGGCCACTCACCAAACTTAAGACTGAGGCCAGCGATCTGGGTCCAAGGCGGATGACAGCCATGTCTTTGCGTCTAGCCCTCTTACTTTTGTTGTGCCCACGAGGCCGCCTTTGCACCAAGCTGTCTGCTATGAGCATCCCCTGAACGAGCGCATTCGTTCCCTACTGCGTTTGGAATTCCTGTTTAAACAGGTGAACCATGCAATCACTGGGCATTCGAGCTGGGATAGCCGTACCGCGCTACAAGGTTTATTCGACCTTTTAACTCTAACCGGGCGCACTGAATTTAAAAGAGACCTCATCAAGGAATTGGAACGGCATGGCGCTATCCTGAATCGCCTGCGACAAACGCCTGGCGTAAATATCACTACCCTAGACAAGGTACTAGCGGAAATCGGTGCGGTCGTCGGGCAAGTTCATGGCCTGGACAACCTAGCACTGGAAGCGGTGCGACAAACCGATTTCCTTAGTGCCATTTACAAACGGAGTCAGATCCCTGGTGGTACCTGCCGATTCGATTTGCCAGCGTTTTATCGTTGGCTGCGGCAGGAACCCTCGATCCGTACCGCTCATCTGCAGGAGTGGCTGGCACCCTTACTCCCCTTACAGCAAGCCACCACATTGTTTCTCCGGCTGATCCGTGACAGTGCCATCTTTCGGTCAGAAACTGCCGTGCAAGGTTTTTTTCAGCGGGGACTCGACAGTAGTGGCGCACCTCATCAGCTTATCCGAATCCTGCTACCACTCGGCAGTCCTTTGTTTCCAGAAATTAGCGGTAGCCGACACCGGTTCGCGATTCACTTCTTGGAACAGCCAAACCCTAACCGCCGCGCTGTTCAAAGCTCAGCCGATATCATTTTCGAACTGGCCTGCTGCGCCATCTGAAGTCGAATCTAGCGACGCACTCTCTCTGATGAGAAAGTCTTATGCGGTTTGCCTAGCCCTAGCGCGCAAGGCGGCGACAATTGGTGCGTCGGCGGCGGGGAAAGCGAATCGCTCTATCTCGTCCAGCGATACCCAAACCAGTGGTTGCCCTTCTCGACCATGTGGTTCACCCTGGAAATCAGTCACTCGCCAGACATCGAGCAAAACCCGCCGATCCGGATAGGCATGATCAACTTGGAGCAATGGCTCAGCGGCGCGCAGCATGATCCCCAATTCTTCATGCAATTCACGGCCAAGTGCCTCCATCGTCGACTCGCCATGTTCCACTTTACCGCCGGGAAACTCCCACAATCCACCCTGATGAACGTCATCCGGCCGACGGGTGATCAATACCGTACCATCGGCACCAGTGACTATTCCCACCACTACGTGCAGAAAAATCTGCTCTCTGGTGGAGTTCATGTCCGGTATTCGGCATTGATCCGCACATAGTCGAAGGACAAATCGGTAGTCCAGATGCGCGCCACTGCTTCTCCCCGTCCAAGCCCAACTCGGATGGTGATCTCGGGCCGTGCCATGACGCTCTGGCCCTGTTCCTCCGTGTAATCCGGGGCGCGACCACCGTTACGGACGATACCGATCTCATCAAGGTGGATCGTCACCCGCTCCAGATCAAGATCATCCAACCCAGACCGGCCCACCGCTGCCAAGATCCGGCCCCAATTAGGATCACACGCGAAAAAAGCCGTCTTAATCAGCGGCGAATGCGCGATGGTATAGGCCACCTGCCGACATTCGGCGACATCCTGCCCCCCCTCGACCAACACGGTGATGAATTTGGTGGCTCCCTCGCCATCACGAATGATCGCTTGAGCCAGTTCGACGCATACCTCACCCACTGCCGTAGTGAAACAGCTATGGTCATCACCTACCGGCGGCACGCTGGCCCCGGATTGGCCAGTGGCCAACAACAGGCAAGCATCGTTGGTCGAAGTATCCCCATCCACGGTAATCGCGTTAAATGAGCCAGCGACTGCTTCGACCAGGATCTGCTGCAACAACACGGGGTCGACTGCTGCATCGGTAGCGACGAAGGCCAGCATCGTGGCCATGTCGGGCCGGATCATACCGGCACCCTTGGCGATACCGGTCACTGTCACCTCCCGACCTGCCAGTGTCAGTCGTCGTGATGCCGATTTCGATCGGGTATCAGTGGTCATGATGCCAGCAGCAGCATCCGCCCAACCGTCGGGCCGCAGTGCCGCCAATGCCGACGGCAGACCGGCAACCAAGCGGGACAGCGGTAGCGGTTCGCCGATCACGCCGGTGGAGAACGGCAATACTTCTTCCGGTTGGCGATCAGTTTGTTCTGCTAATGCTCGGCAACTGGCCTCGGCGTCGATCAGGCCCTGCCGACCGGTACCCGCATTGGCGTTACCGGTGTTGATCAGCAGATAACGCGGATTAGCAGCAGCCAGATGTGCCCGCGCCACCGTGACCGGTGCGGCGCAAAAGGCATTGCGCGTAAACACGGCAGCGGCCTGAGTTCCAGCAGCCAGTTCAACTACCACCAGATCGCGACGATTAGGATATCGGATACCAGCACACACGACGCCAAGCCGAACACCAGCGACTATCAGGGGTTCCATAAGGTCTTCAATGCGCATCAAGTGGGATGTCAGAGGTCAATTTAACTGACCGTGGCAGTGCTTGTACTTCTTGCCTGAACCGCAGGGGCAAGGCTCGTTGCGACCCACCTTGCGGCCCTCGCGCACAAATGGGGTATGCACAGCCTCTTCTGCTTGCTGGCGGCGGATTTCGATACCCGAATCATCTTCCTCGGCTTCTCCCTCTGCC
>JACSSB010000113.1 GCA_014879435.1 Phycisphaerales bacterium | reverse complement strand
GATGATCTGGCGCGCTTGCTGACTTTCCCTAATGTGATCGTGACCTCCCACATGGCTTTCCTGACCGATCACGCACTGCGCAACATTGCCGAGACTACTTTGGGCAATTTTTCCGAGTTTGAACAGACCGGTCAGTGCACCAATCAGGTATAGCAACCCGCATTGCATCGTCATTCCCGCGAATGCGGGAATCCAGTACCTTCGATGTATCTTTGGATCACCGCTTGTGTGGGGATGGCGATAAATGAAACTGGATAGCCCGGCATAAAAACGCAAATCCCCCAACCGCTATGGAACGATTGGGGGCGTGGTCCTGAAAGCGCTTACTGGGCCTTGTGTTTGGCAGCAGTACCCTTGCTCATTTCCATCGTGTGGCCCTTAGCGTTCTTAGTGGTGGTATCGGCCTCAGCGGCGCCGGCGTCGGCGTCGACGCCAGCCTCACTGGCTGCATCTTCAGCCATATTATCGGTCACTTCCGTTCCCTCAGGTTCCTCGATTCCATCGATGCTTTCGGCTTCTTCCGCTTCCTCAGCTTCCTCTGCGGCGCTTTTTGTGTTCTTCATCCCCATTTTGGTCTCAGGGATGCTGGTTTTTGGCATCAGCGATTCGGTTTGCTCTTTGGTCAAGTCTTTTGCCTGACTCTTAGTCGTTTCCATCGCATGGTGCTTGGCGGTGTTGGCAGACGTATCTTTTAGATCGCTGGCCAAAGCCATGCCAGAAATCGCCAGTGTCATGCCGATGCCTGCCGCGATCAAGATGGGTTTTAAATTCATAGTGCTATGACTCCGCAATTGATCGAGTTGGGGGCGGGGCGCCCACGATATCCATACACACAAATGAGGTATAGGCGTCCAACCCGCCAAGATTGTATCCGGTTAGCCCAGTTCCAGCACGTCGCCGTTGCCCACGAAGAGGCCGGTTTGGGAACCATGCTGACCACTGCCTTGCACAACGGGTAATCCGGTTTCAATCATTTTCTCCACCGCCCGCCGACCGGTGCAGTGATTACAGGCCAGCTTGTCAATTCCATATTGACTCAGGGTCGCGATGACTTGTTCACGTGTTGCATCCCAGTCTTCCAGAGGAGCGATATGCAATCCTCCATACAGAGCATGAATGCGCTCGCCACCCTGGAATGTTTGGCGGGCGTAATCCAGTAAATTGAGCACTCCGCCATGACCGCAACCGGTGATCATCGTTAAACCCCGGTCTCGAATATGGCCATAAAGCACGTTTTCGCCTTCCACTTGTAGCAGGGTTTTCATCGGGAAGCTGACCACGGCCAAGCCAGGAATCAGGATGAACGGCTGATGGGTGGGAATGGTGAGGATCTTGCCGGTATGTCCCTGCTGTTTGATAAAGGCAAGCCCCTGCGGATGAAAGCCTTCTGGGACATAAATGCTGATATTCGGGCAATGTTGCAGGGTCGATCCAATACCCCAGAAATGATCAAAATGCTCATGACTGATGATCAGGGCTTCGATTTGCCCCTCTTGCAACAGTTGATCGATACCTTCCTCGGCAAAGCGACGGTTCATCCATTCAGGATTCCAGCCGGTATCGAATAACAACCGGTGTCGCGTGCCATCAGTAGTTTCGGCGTCCAACAGTGCGGCAAAGCCGGCGGCATTCTCGGAGTGCAAGGCGCCAAATGGCGGCCAAGGAATAGCGTATTGATCGGTTTCGGCACCACCCGCAGCGCGGATGTCATCGAATACGGTTAGGGTATCGAACCAGCCAGTTTCGGAAATACACAGAATCCGCAAGCGATTCAGGGTGCCGATATCGAGAGCAGTTTGATCGGTAGCCATGGTCGTCCCCTCCGCAGTAGAAATGACATTCCACCATCGCTGGGAAATGCCGAATATGAACTTAGGATAGCGGGGTACCGACCGCATTGTGGATTCGCAATGCTGGGTCAGTTCTTTGGTTATTGCGCATTTCTTCCCTTTTGAAAAAAGGGAGCGGGGAGATTTCATACGGAGGGGGACTGAATAATTACGCTTACGCTAAGGCAGTGCCCCGACTAGTCTAGGCTCGCGTGCTGCACTCGATCCTCGTTGCTGCAATTCTCCGCGCAGCATCACGCGGCGTACCGACTGGGTAGGATGAGCGATGCGTTGCAGCAACAGTTCAATCGCAGCTTGGCCGATATCGTAGGTCGGTTGAGCAATCACGGTGATGCCCGGCTCGATCAACCGAGTCCAGGGCAAATTGTCGAAACCGGCTAGCGCAATTTGCTCTGGAAAATGCAAGTGTGCTTCCTGCAAGGCTTCGACCAGTCCCAGCAGAATCAAACCGCTACTTCCCATCAGCGCGTCGGGTAGTGGCCGATGCTGTAATAATTCATTTGCAGCGACACGGGCAGCTTCTGCTGTTGCCGGTGCCATCTGGGCCAGTGTTTCCAGGCCGTGGGTGGCCATCGCCATTGCATAGCCCTCGTACCGCTGAGGGCCAGTGGCACTGGCTACACCATAGATGAAGGCAATCCGTCGATGACCTTGTTCGATCAGATGCATGGTCAAGCGATAGGCGGATTCGATGTTGTCCAGTACTACCGCGTCGGCGTCGGTTTCGCGATCACAGCGATCAACCAGCACCACCGGAAAGGAATAGTCGCTCTGCCGGAAGCGGATCAAGGTAGGGAGTGAGGGTGACAGAATCACCCCACTGACGTTTTCATCCCGCATCAGGTCGAGATAAAGCGCCTCCTTTTCTGGATCTTCATCGGCGTTGCACAGGATGACGCGCATCCGATGTTGATAGGCCACATCTTCGACTGCTCGGCTGATTTCGGTAAAGAAGGGATTACGGATATCCGATACGATCAGACCGATGGT
>JACSSB010000106.1 GCA_014879435.1 Phycisphaerales bacterium | reverse complement strand
TTTTCGCGATGGCTTGGCGGCGGCAGGACTGAAGCAGGAGCGACGAGCGTTGCGATTGATGGTACGAGACACCACGCTGGAATGGCTGGAACCCAGCGTCGCCGTACTCGATTTCCGTTTACCCGCAGGCGCCTACGCCACCGTAGTGCTGCGGGAATGGATCGAATCACTTGAGCACGGCGATTAAACCCCGCCCTCGTAAATCCAGTCGCTCCTCAGTATTGCAGGATGTCGACCTATCCCTTCATTGCTGTAAAGCGAAAGCGACGATGTAATCCCCCCAATGGGTCAGATTACCGCGTGCGCCGCCGGCGGAGATCACTACGTACTGCCGCCCGTCGTTACCCATATAGGTGATCGGAAACGCCTGTGTCCCGGTGGGCAGGCGCCCCTTCCACACTTCCTTACCTGTTTCGGTCTCGTAGGCCCGTAGATAGAAGTCCTGGAATCCACCTGCGAAGGCGAGTCCCGATTTGGTAACCGTTGCGCCACCCAACACAGGCATTCCAATATCGAAGGGCAGACCTGGTTGGAACTGACCAAAAGCCAGATCCTTGGTGGTTCCAGCCGGTTGCTGCCAAATCTGTTTGCCACTGGCCAGATCGATACCGGAATAGGCACCCCAGATCGGTTCGCGGCACGGGATCATCAGCGGAGAGAAAAAGGGAAAACGCTCCATGACATAAGGTGTTCCGCGCATCGGGAAGAAATATCCGCTTTCGCCGGTATATTGCAGATCCTTGCGGCTATCCTCTCGCTTGACTAGGCGTTGTACGAGTGGCATCCGCATTTCCGCCATGACCAGAATCCCCCGCGCCTCATCAATAGCACCACCACCGAAATTGGATCCACCCATCGGACCAGGCCAGATAATCGACCAATTTGTCGATGGCGTTGTGAACTCGCCCTCGTAGCGGTATTTGTGAAACAGAATCCGGCAGATCATCTGGTCAATCGGCGTAGCACCCCACATCTGCTGCTCGGTCATCGGCGCGGTACCGACGGCGGGCATATCGACAGAATAGGGTTGTGTGCTTGAGTAATATTCACCCTCAATCGTGCCGTCCGGTTTAGCCACCGGCTTTTCCTCCACTTTCTTGAGAGGCTTACCCGTACGGCGATCAAGCACAAATATCTGTGAGCGTTTAGTGAGCTGGACCAATCCGGGAATAGAACCACCCTTGCCATCGGGGATATCGGCCAGAATGGGTTGTGCAGGAAGGTCGTAATCCCAGAGGTCATGATGCGTGGTCTGGAATTTCCAGACCACATCGCCGTTGTCGATATTCAGCGCCACAATCGAGGAACTGTATTCGTCGTCGAACTTACGTCTTTCGCCTCCATAAATATCGGGCGTGGCGTTACCGAGCGGCAAGTACACCATGCCAAGATTCTCGTCATAGGACAGCAACGACCAAGCGTTAGGAGTGCCCTTGGTATAGTGCTGTCCTTCCGCTGGAAGTCCTTTAAGTTGAGGTTGTCCCAGATCCCAAACCCAAGCCAGCGCACCCGTCACCGCATCGTAGGCACGGATCACGCCCGAGGGTTCGCCCTCAGTGACATTATCGGTGACACGCCCCCCCAGCACGATCTTGCCCCGAGCCACAATCGGACCGCTGGAGTTCGTCAAAAACTCAGCATCCGTATCGCCCATCCCCAGCCATAGATTGACGGTGCCGTTGTCACCAAAGCTGGGGCATGGTTTTCCATCGGAGCTGCGAACTGCGATTAGACGCGCGTCGAAGGTGGTCTGCACGATCCGTGGTCCACAGCTATCACCCGGACCAGGATCGACATAAGCCAATGCACGGCAACGCTTCCAATCCGTGGATTCGGCCTTGGGATCGAATTGCCACTTGATCTTGCCGCTGATCCCGTCGAGCGCGGTAATCCGCCCCGTTGGCGCGCAGTGATAGATGGTGCCATCGACATACAGGGGTACCGTCTGATCCTGCAGGTGTTTCGATTGGTCGGCGATGGCCCCAGTACGTGCGATCCAAGCGACCTGAAGCTTGCCAATATTCTCCGGCGTGATCTGATCGAGCGGTGCGTAGCGCGTGCCGCTACCGCTTTTTCCCCAAGCCATCCAGTTGTTACCGACAGCCTGAGTTATGGCCGATATCTGAGCCGACACCGGCGTGAAATCGTTGCGTACTACATCGTGTGGCTGGAACATTGCAGCCAAGTAGCCACAGAAAATAACCGCCAGCGCAAGACCTCCGGCAAAGTAAGCCTTGGTCGATGCAGGCTTGTTCTGTACTGGCAACAGCGGCACGACCATAAGCACCCATGCACCGAGGAAGATCGCGGTGACGAGTCGAGGAACCGAAGGCCAAAAGCTGAAACCTACTTCATACACGCTCCAAGCGAGCGTGAAGAGGAATACCGCAATGTATATATAGACGCCGACAATCCGGCCTCTCCAAAGTGCGTAAGCGACTACGGCCATGCCAGCACCGGCAATTGCGTAGTACCAGGAACCACCAAGCACGATCAAATAGAGGCCGCCCGTAAGCAGCGACAGGCCACACAGCCCCATCACTATAGCGGCGAGACGAACTAGCCAGTGAATACCAACGTCGCGAAAACCCACATGATTTGTGTCTGACATGTAAATCTCCTGTGGCTTTTATGCGCTAAGCATAAGACATATTGGAAGTATTTTTTGAGTAGATTTTCTGTCATTCTACGGCTGTACCCTGCGTTGATACCAATACCATTCGCCCTTGTCATACATCTTCAAACCGGCAGAATCGATCACGAACAGCACGCGACATCCGCCGTCCGTAGCCGTATAATTCCCGAGTTATTTTCTCAGCCATTCAGCATTCCCCCGCCGCCCGAACTCTCCCTCATG
>JACSSB010000037.1 GCA_014879435.1 Phycisphaerales bacterium | reverse complement strand
CCAGTCAGGCGCCGCGCAGGATGCGCCGCTCGCGCAGATAGTTCAGAACGCGATTCACGCATTCATCCACCGAATCCTGTTCGGTATCGATCATCAGCTCCGGCCGCTCCGGTGCCTCGTAGGGTGAGTCAATACCGGTAAAGTCCTTGATCACCCCAGCCCGCGCCTTGGCATACAACCCCTTGGGATCGCGTTGCTCGCAGATTTCCAGCGAGGCATGCACGTAGACTTCGATAAATTCACCATCTGGCAACAGCGCACGGACCATCGCCCGGTCATCGCGAAACGGCGAAATGAAGGCGGTGACCACGATCAGGCCCGCATCAGCGAACAGGGCCGCTACTTCGCCGATCCGGCGGATGTTCTCGATCCGATCATCCTTGGAAAAACCTAAATCCTGGTTCAAACCGTGACGGACGTTATCGCCATCCAGCAGGTAACTGTGATAGCCATACTGGTACAGACGCTGCTCCAGAGCATTGGCCAAGGTCGATTTGCCCGAACCCGACAAACCGGTCAACCAAATCACGCAGGGTCGCTGTGCCTTCTGATTGGCCCGCTGCGCCTTGCCAATACGGTGCTCGTGCCAAACCACATTGCGCGATTTATCGATCAGAGTCCGGGTGACCGGACGCACGATCATGCCTGCACCAACGGTGACGTTGCTGATGCGGTCGATGATGATGAAGCCGCCAGTACCGGGAATTTCCTCGTAGGAATCGAAAGGCAGCGGCTGATTCAGGCTGAAGCGACAGTAACCGATCTCGTTCAGGCCCAATTCCTCGGCACGCTGATGCTCCAAAGTATTGATATCAATACGGTGGTGCAACACGGTCGGCGTGGCTGGCAGCACTTGGGTGGCCAGCTTGAGATCGTACTGACGGCCCGGCAACAACGGCGCATCGGCCATCCACACCACGCGCGCGTCAAACTCCTCGGCGACCGCTGGTAAACGGTCTGGATGCACCAGCAAATCGCCGCGACTGACATCGATCTCATCGCTCAAAGTCAGCGTTACGGCCTGACCGGCGAAAGCCTCACTTAACTCACCATCGGCGGTCACAATAGCCGCCACCTGGCTACGCCGACCCGAAGGCAGCGCTACCACTTCGTCGCCGGGTCGTACCACACCGGCAGCGAGGGTGCCGCAAAAGCCGCGAAAATCTAAATGGGGCCGGTTGACGTACTGCACTGGAAAGCGGAAATCTAGCAAGTTGCGATCCGCTTGCACCTCGATTTGTTCCAATTCTCGCAGCAGGGTCGGCCCTTTGTACCACGGCATAGCGGTAGATGGATGTGCCACATTATCGCCACGCAGCGCCGATACCGGCACGCAATGCACATCATTGACCCCAAGTTTAGTCACAAATTCAATATAATCATCGCAAATTCTTGTGAATACTGCCTGATCATAATCGACCAAATCCATCTTATTGACCGCCAACAATAAATGGCGAATACCCAACAGGGAAACGATGAAGCTATGGCGGCGGGTCTGGGTCTGTATGCCTTTGCGGGCATCGACCAGCAAAATGGCCAGTTGCGCAGTCGAAGCGCCGGTAGCCATGTTGCGGGTGTACTGCTCGTGCCCCGGCGTGTCGGCGATGATGAATTTGCGCTGATCGGTAGAAAAATAGCGATAAGCGACATCGATGGTAATGCCCTGCTCGCGCTCCGATTGCAAGCCATCCACCAGCAGCGCCAGATCCAGCTCTTCGCCAGTGGTTCCGTACTTGGTGGTATCGCGGCGTACAGCAGCGAGCTGATCTTCATAAATCAGCTGAGTGTCGTACAGCAGGCGACCGATCAGCGTGCTCTTGCCGTCATCGACGCTGCCGCAGGTAATGAAGCGCAGCAAATCCTTACGTTCGTGGGTGTCCAGATAAGCCTGGATGTCGGTTTCGAGGAGAGACATCTTAAAAGTACCCCTGTCGCTTTTTCTCTTCCATCGAACCGGCAGCGTCATGGTCGATCAAACGGCCCTGACGCTCGGAATGGCGAGCCAGCAACATTTCCTGGATGATTTCGGGCAAAGTAGTGGCGTGCGAACGAATGGCGCCGGTCAAGGGATAACAGCCCAGGGTCCGAAACCGTACCCACTCTTGCTTTGGCGTCTCCCCTGGCTCCAGCGGCATCCGCTCGTCATCGACCATGATCAAGGTGCCGTCGCGCTCTACCACAGGCCGTTCGGCGGCCAGATACAGCGGCACGATCGGGATCTGCTCCAGATGGACATATTGCCAAACATCCAGCTCGGTCCAGTTGGAGAGTGGAAATACCCGGATACTCTCGCCGCGATGCACCCGACCGTTATAGAGGTTCCACAGCTCAGGACGCTGGTTCTTCGGGTCCCAACGGTGATTGCGGTCGCGGAACGAGTACACCCGCTCCTTGGCCCGCGAGCGCTCTTCATCGCGCCGGGCGCCGCCAAACGCAGCGTCGAAACCGTACAGATCCAAGGCTTGCTTCAGCGCTTGGGTCTTCATCACATCGGTATGAACCCGCGAGCCGTGGGTGAAGGGATTGATACCCTGACGCACCCCTTCTTCATTGATATGGACGATCAGTTCCAATCCGAGCTTGCGGACCTGTTCGTCACGGAAGCGGATCATCTCCCGAAACTTCCAAGTGGTATCGACATGTAAGAGCGGAAACGGCAGCTTGCCCGGATAAAAGGCCTTCAGGGCCAAATGCAGCATCACCGAGGAATCCTTGCCGATCGAGTACAACATCACGGGTTTCTCGAACTCGGCAGCGACCTCGCGGATAATGTGGATGCTCTCGGCTTCAAGCTGTTTGAGGTGCGTCGGCTTATAAGAGTCCATAGATCCAGAATCGTGGGTGGTTGTGAGCGGCATCAAAGCCGC
>JACSSB010000039.1 GCA_014879435.1 Phycisphaerales bacterium | reverse complement strand
TTCGGTTTCAGCCGTTCCAGTCGCTGCCACGCCTCCAGGACGCAGGCCACCGACCACGCTTGAGCGGGTGCGCCGCGTGGATGATGAGGTGGGGTGCCGTCGAGGATTTCGCTGACTGTGCCCAATCCGGCGTCGAACAAATGATCGCGAATCGGGTACAGGCGGGCTTGAGCCGCTGCCGCATCGCCATGAACCCGATACTCGGCCAAAGCGTAATGGCCCAGCAACCAAGCCCAGACCGGCCCTTGATGGTAACTTCCATCGCGTTCCCACACGCCGCCGAGATAGTGAGGATGGTAATCAGGATGACTGGGTGCCAGCGAGCGCAGGCCATAAGAGGTCAGCAGTTCCCGTCCGCAGCTTTGTACCACGGCCCGCTGCGCCTCTGGTTCCAGCGGGCTATGCGGTAGACTGACGGCGAAAATCTGATTAGGACGAAGGGTGGCATCATTACCGGTGGGGCCGTCCAGCACATCAAATAGACCAGCGCCGTCGGGACGCACGAAGCGCTGAAAGCCCTGCCGGACACGTGCGGCGCGTGATCGATACGATGCCGGTGAGCGCGCCAGTTGTTCGGCGAAGTCGGCCATGATCATTAGGGCGTTGTACCAGAGCGCGTTGATTTCCACCGGCTTGCCGATGCGTGGAGTGACTACCCAATCGCCGACCTTGGCGTCCATCCAGGTGAGTTGCGCGCCCGGTTCACCGGCATAAAGCAGTCCATCTGCGGAGTCCATGCCGATCCCATAGCGGGTTCCTCGAAGGTGCCAGTCGATCATATCGGCCAGTACCGGAAAGACATCGGCCAGAACGGCTTGATCGTGACTGATGTCCAGATAGGCGCGCCATGCCTCGAAGTACCACAACGCGGCATCCACAGTGTTGTAGTGCGGCGTTTCGCCAGCGCCAGGAAAGACGTTGGGCAGCATGCCCTGATCGACGAAACGGGCGAAGGTGAGCAGGATGCGGCGCGCGCTGTCGAGCCGTCCGGTGGTCAAGGTCAGCCCGGCTAAAGCGATCATGGTGTCGCGGCCCCAGTCGCCGAACCAGGGATAGCCCGCGATGATCGATTCGCCCTCTGGCAGATCCGGCAAGGGTCGGGCAAATAGAAAGTTATCGGCAGCCAACACCAATTGCTCGATCCAGTCCGGTAGCGCCGAAATCTTCCCGATTTTGCTGTCTTTTTTAGCTAAGGCGGTGCGCGGTGGGATGGAGAAGGATCTTCGGGCGCGGTCGATCAAGGCGCGTTCGCGGTCGAAAAAGCGTTGTTGCGCCGCGTCCAGGTCGGTGGATACCCCTTGCTGCAAGCTGGCGACAACACCGACCCAAGTGCCGGGGCGTAGCGTCAGTACGGCTTGAGCGATGCGCAGATGTGCATCTTTCTCCGGCAGGCCACGTTCCCGTTCCAGCGGCAGATCGAAGTTTTCGATCCAATCCCATCCCGAGAGGAGTGGGCCGCCGGAAGCTTGGAGATTCAGGGCAAAATGATCAGAACATACGACCTGTAACTGCTGGCCCATTTTCTTCAACTGCGGCGTGAAGCCTCTCGGCGTCATGCTGACGTGGTGGTCGCGGGCGTTGATCAGCAAGCCAACCCGCAAGCGCCATTCCGGGTCAGCACCTGCCGCTTCCAAGCGATAGCCGACGTAGACCGTATTCGTGCCTGGTTCCAGCCAGATGCGCTGTTCAAGCGTCCGATCACCCAGGACATAACGCCATGTCGGCATCCGGCCGTGCAGTTGAAACGATTCCAAATAAATATGGCCTTCGGGGTGAATCACGCCATCGCCCCAACGGTTACTGCAAAGGGGGATTTCCTGATTACCATCCAGTAAAGTGGCATCTGCCTTGGTGAATACCAGCCGACGGCCTAGCGGTGGATCGACCGGTGCGATCAGTAAGCCGTGATAACGCCGGGTCAGTGTGCCCGCGATGGTACCGGCAGCATAGGCACCCAGGCCATTGCTCAGCCACCATTCGCGCCGCTCGGCTTGAGCGAGATTGCTGCAGATCGCCCGTCCGAAACGAATAAATTCAGGGATTTCGCCTTGCATTGCGAGTGACTCCTAGTACGCCAGTTCCAGTTGAATTTTATCCATTTGCATTTGAGTTTTTTTATATCATCCGCCGCTGTGATCACTCACTAAGAATACCGATAAAAATGGACCGCTCTAAAATCATCCTGATTATTCTGTCGTACATCGCTTTTATCGCCCTGGGAATGCCAGATGGATTGTTGGGCGTGGCGTGGCCCTCTATTCGCGCGAGTTTCGATATTTCCCTGGACTCGCTGGGCGTCTTGCTCATGGCCACCGTGAGTGGCTATCTAATTTCCAGTTTTTCAAGTGGTTATCTGATCTCTCGTTCCAGCGTGGGTGTGGTTTTGGCCGCAAGCTGCGCCTTGACGGGTCTCGGTCTGATCGGCTACACGCTAGTACCCGCGTGGTGGATGATGGTCTTGTTAGGCATCGTCGCTGGTCTAGGTGCCGGTGCAATCGATGCGGGTCTGAACACCTATGTGGCTACACACTTCAGCGAGAGGGCCATGCAGTGGTTGCATGCCAGCTACGGTATCGGCGTTACCCTTGGCCCCATGATCATGACCTTCACCCTGACGGCACTAAATTCCTGGCAGGTGGGCTATAACATAGTCGGTGGATTCCAGTGGTTGCTGGCGGTGTGTTTCGCGCTGACGCTATCGGCCTGGACACAGGGACAGGGTAGTGCGTCCACCACACCCGATCAGCCAACCCTTTTGACCGATTATAAGACGTCGTTCCGAGTCACCTTTCGCCAAGGCCGAGTATGGCTGAATGCCTTCTTATTCCTGCTCTATACCGGTTCCGAAGTGGCAGCAAGCGTTTGGGCTTAC
>JACSSB010000272.1 GCA_014879435.1 Phycisphaerales bacterium | reverse complement strand
ACGGCAAGGCTTGCGCCATAGCATGCCCAGTACCCAGCTGTTCGGCCTGTTCGACCCAAATTACCCCTATCTCACTCGCACAGGCCGTCTTAACTGCCTCACCGCCATGTCCATACACCACCAATCGGCTCACTGCGTTGAGATGATTTGCCGTGGCTAGTACATGGCTCAGTAACGGTTTACCGCCTATCGCATGTAATACCTTGGGTAAATCCGAAACCATGCGTTTGCCTTTGCCGGCGGCAAGGATCACGACCGAAAGCTGCTGCATGATGGGTAGCCCTCCCAAGAATTGTGGGTGCTTATTGTAGCGAACGATGCGTGTAGGATCGTCCGTTTCAAAATCTCTGTAACACTAAACAAAAAATAAAAAGGCCGTGACGGTGTCACGGCCGAAGAGGATGAAATTATTATTGTTGTTAGCCTAAATCAACCTGATTTACGCAGTCTGCGCATCTTCTCAATGGTTTGCAACTGTGCAATCGCTTCCGCCAGATCGGCCTTAGCCCTGGCGAATTCAAAGTCGCTTCGATGATCGGTGATTGCTTGTTCAGCACGCTGCTTGGCAGCCTGAGCGGCGGCTTCGTCCAAATCCTTGGCTCGCTCGGCGGTATCGGACAAAATGGTCACGACACTCGGCTGCACCTCCAGCAGTCCTCCAGAAACATAGAACAGCTGCTCTTCACCCCCCACCAAGCGAACGCGGACCTGACCTGGTTTCAACCGCGTCAGCAGTTGGCTGTGACGGGGTAAAATACCCAGTTCGCCCAGTTCACCAGGGGCAGTCACCATTTCGGCTGGGCCGGAAAATAATTCCTTCTCCGCGCTGACGATATCAACATGAAGCGTCATGGCCATGACAGGTCTCCTGATCGGTTGCTGGTGGAACGCAGCGCCGGAGAGATCATGAGGTTTCTCCGGTGTGCGGCCTCATCACAGCTTAGTGGCCTTTTCCACGGCTTCATCAATCGAACCGACCATATAAAATGCTTGCTCGGGCAGTTGATCGTACTCGCCGGCGACAATACCCTTGAAGGCCGCAATAGTGTCTTTGAGTGCGACGTATTTGCCGGGCGAACCCGTAAATACCTCGGCCACGAAGAACGGCTGCGATAGGAAGCGTTGGATCTTGCGAGCCCGCGCCACCACCAGTTTGTCTTCTTCAGACAATTCATCCATGCCCAAAATGGCGATGATATCCTTCAGTTCCTTATAGCGCTGCAGCGTACCCTGTACCGCACGAGCGGTATCGTAGTGATCCTGACCGACAACCAGCGGGTCCAATTGCCGCGAGGTCGAATCCAGTGGGTCCACCGCCGGGTAGATGCCCAGCTCGGCAATCTGACGGGACAACACTACCGTAGCGTCCAAGTGCGCAAAGGTTGTGGCTGGTGATGGGTCAGTCAGGTCGTCAGCAGGTACATATACCGCCTGAATGGAGGTGATGGACCCCATCTTGGTCGAGGTGATGCGCTCTTGCAATACACCCATTTCTTCGGCCAGTGTCGGCTGATAGCCCACTGCTGAGGGCATGCGACCCAGCAGCGCCGAGCACTCGGTACCCGCCAAAGTGTAACGGTAGATATTATCGATAAACAGCAACACATCACTGCCTTCGTCACGGAAGGATTCGGCGATGGACAGACCAGTCAAGGCCACCCGCAACCGATTACCCGGTGGCTCATTCATCTGGCCATAGACCAGCGCCACCTTGTCGAGTACGTTCGACTCCTTCATTTCATGATAGAAGTCGTTGCCCTCGCGCGTCCGCTCGCCAACACCAGCGAATACTGAATAGCCCGAATGCTCAATAGCGATGTTGCGGATCAGTTCCATCATGTTGACGGTCTTGCCCACGCCAGCGCCACCAAACAGGCCGATCTTGCCGCCTTTGGCAAACGGACAGAGCAAATCGATAACCTTGATCCCGGTCTCTAATAGCTCAGTAGCACCCGATTGGTCCTCGAAGCTAGGCGCTGGCTGATGGATGCCCCGCCGGTTCTCGGTTTGCACCGGACCTTGGTGATCCACTGGCTCGCCCAGTACGTTCATAATGCGACCCAAGGTCGCCGTCCCCACCGGCACCGAGATCGGTGCTCCGGTATTGACGACAGATAGATTGCGCTTGAGTCCATCCGACGATCCCATGGCGATGGTGCGCACGACACCGTCACCCAATTGCTGCTGTACTTCCAGAATCAGATTATTTTCTTCGACGCACAGCGCATCGTAAATCTTGGGGACCGACCCGCGTGGGAACTCGACGTCCACCACCGCGCCGATGATTTGCACGATATTGCCAGAACTCATTCTTTGGGTTCCCCTTAATTTGTTTCACCGGAGGTTCGCTTCCAGCGGAAGCGAACGTGGCACCAATGACCCTATACCGCTGCGGCGCCGCCCACGATTTCAGCCAGTTCCTGAGTAATCGACGCTTGCCGAGCCTTGTTGTAGATCAGTTGTAGCTCGCTGATGATGTTGCCGGCATTGTCGGACGCGCTCTTCATCGCCACCATACGTGAGGCCATCTCGCAAGCGACATTTTCCACCAAAGCTTGATAAACCACCGATTCGCCGTAACGCTGCAACAGTAGCTCGATCAGTTCTTTGGGATCAGGTTCGTAGATGTAGTCCCAACGATGTTCGGGGGCCGCATCCGTCACCTCAGCGGTCACCGGCACCAATCGCTCGATTCTGGGCTTCTGGGTCATGGTGTTCACAAACTCGTTGTACACCAAGTAGACCGCGTCGATGCGTCCCTCGACGAACGCATCAGCCATGACCTTGACCGGACCCAACACATCCTCAAAGCGTGGGGCATCCCCCAAGCGCGAGATTTGCGCAACAATATTCCCTTTCAGGCGACGGAAGAATTGAAATGCCTTGGTGCCGATGGTGCAAACCTCAACCTCGACACCTTGATCACGCCATTGCTGCATAGTAGCAATGGTCGCCCTGAATAAATTGCTATTCAGACCACCGCACAAGCCACGATCTGTTGAGATAACGATCAATCCAACTCGTTTCAGGTCGCGCTCTATCAGGCCCGGACTGCGATACTCGGTGTAGGCATGGGCCAAGTGCGAGATGGCATTACGAATCTTTTGCGCATAGGGTCGAGCCGCCTGCATACGCTCCAGTGCCTTGCGCATCTTGCTCGCTGCCACCATTTCCATGGCTTTGGTAATCTTTTGAGTATTTTGAATACTCTTGATCTTACTTCGTATCTCTTTGGCACCGGCCATGCTGACACCCGTTTAACCGACGTGGTTGGCCTTGAAATCTTCCGCCACCTTCTTCAAGCCGGCTTCAATTTCATTATTGTAATCACCTGCAGCGTTGATCTGGTCGATCAAGCTGGCGTAATTGGCCCGAGCAAATGCCAACAAGCCTGCTTCAAAATCACCGATCTTGTTCAACGCCACATCGTCCAGATAGCCTCGATCCACCGCAAACAGTGAGATCCCCATTTCGGCGACCGACATCGGCGAATATTGCTTCTGCTTCATCAACTCGGTCACGCGTTGGCCGCGTTCGAGCTGCTTGCGGGTCGCTTCGTCTAGATCGGAGGCGAACTGAGCAAAGGCTGCTAGTTCGCGATACTGCGCCAGCGCTAGACGAACGCCACCACCCAGTTTTTTGATGATCTTGGTCTGGGCGGCGCCACCGACGCGAGATACCGAAAGACCGGGGTTGATCGCGGGCCGGATACCGGCGTTGAACAGGTCGGTTTCCAGATAAATCTGCCCGTCAGTGATCGAAATCACGTTGGTGGGTACGAAAGCCGACACGTCACCCGCCTGGGTTTCGATGATCGGCAGCGCTGTCAACGAACCGGTCTTACCCTTGACCTTCCCATCGGTTAGGCGCTCAACCTCCGCAGCATTGATGCGGGATGCTCGCTCCAGCAGACGTGAGTGCAGATAGAACACATCACCCGGAAATGCTTCGCGACCCGGCGGCCGACGCAGCAACAGCGAGACTTGGCGATAGGCCACAGCTTGCTTGGACAAATCGTCGTAGATAATCAGGGCGTCTTCGCCACGATCACGGAAGTACTCGCCCATGGAGCAACCAGAATAAGGCGCAATAAATAACATTGCCGCCGATTCAGAAGCGCTGGCGGCAACTACGATGGTATGCTCCATCGCACCGTGTTCTTCCAACTTGCGTACTACGTTAGCGATCGAGGAATTCTTCTGACCGATCGCCACATAGATACATTTGATGCCAGTACCTTTCTGATTAATGATGGTATCGATAGCGACAGCAGTCTTACCAGTCTGGCGGTCACCGATGATCAACTCGCGTTGACCGCGACCAATCGGCACCATGGCGTCGACGGCCTTAAGGCCGGTCTGCACTGGCTGGCTCACCGATTGCCGTTCGATAACGCCAGGGGCAATTTTTTCGGTAGGTTCACTGAACGGAGTATTGATCGGACCCTTGCCGTCGATCGGCTGACCCAAGGCATTGACCACACGCCCCAGCAGTGCTTCACCCACCGGCACTTCCAGGATGCGGCCGGTGCACAGTGCTTTGTCACCCTCTGACAAATGCTCGTAGTCGCCCAGAATAACAGCGCCGACAGAGTCGCGCTCCAGATTCATGGACAGACCGTAGGTGACTGGATCGCCTTCCCGAGGTGCCGGGAATTCGATCATTTCACCCTGCATCACATTGTCGAGGCCATAGATACGAGCGATGCCGTCGGCCAAGCTGACGATGGTGCCTTCCGTGCGCGCCTCGGCGGTGGCCTGATAACCTTGCAGGCGCTGCCGAATCAGATCGCTGATTTCGGATGGTTTGAGTTGTTGCATAAAACGGTTTTCCCCCTACTGGCTCAAGGCCGTGGCGAGTTTATCCAGCCGGCCGCGCGCTGAGCCGTCGATCACCAGATCGCCGACTCGAATCACCGCGCCCGCGATCAGCGACTGATCCTGCAGGCAGTTCAGCACGATGTCGCGCTTGAACCTCGCCTTGAGTGCTTTGATCACAACCTCGCGCTGGGCGGATGTCACGGCGGCGGCGCTGACCAATTCGGCGTGAATGGTACTTTCCGCTTCCGCACGCAACCGCTCAAATAGAACAGCGATGCTGGGAAGTTGATGCAGGCGATGATTTTCGGCCAGCACCTTGAGGAACGTGGCGAACGCATCAGGCACTTCCGCGCCATCACGGACGTCACGGCACAGCCCCGCAACCAGTTCCGCTTTCTGTTCACCACGCAACGCGGGATTCCACGGCCCCAACAGACGGTGCATAGCGGGATTGCCCGCGATGATCGCAGCTGTTTGTAGCAGCTCGGACCAGAGCGGCAGATCCTGCACAGCCTGAGCCTCTTCGAACGCGGCTCGGGCGTAAGGCCGATCTGCGGCGGTGGGTCGGACGGCAGTTATCGTTTCAGCCATTGGCGTGGTCCGTATGGTTAGAGCTGCGTGACCAAGTCTTCCAGCATGGCAGCATTGGCTGCTTCATCGACCTCGTGTTTGAGGATCTTGCTGGCGCCGGCGATGGCGAGACTGACAACTTGACTACGGAGCTGCTCACGGGCACGGTTAACCTCCTGCTCGATTTCCGCTTGGGCGGCAGCAAGCTGGCGATTACCTTCGGAGCGAGCCTCCGTTTTGGATTGCTCGATGATTTCGTTGGCGCGCTTATTGGCTTGGGCGACGATCTCGGCGGCTTGCTGCTTGGCTTCCTTCAGCATTTGTGCAGCCTTTGCCTTGGCCAATTCCTGCTCGCGCAGACCACGCTCGGCGGATGCCAAGCCATCGGCGATTTGCTTCTGGCGGTCTTGCATGGCCTGTATGATCGGCGGCCATACATACTTCATGGTAAACAGCACCAGAAGGCCGAACGTGATCATCTGCCCTATGAGGGTGGCATTGAAGTTCACGCGATTACCTCCTCAGGTACACGGGGCGAACGGGTCTAAAGCTCCAAACAATCAATGACCTAGCGCCGTCTGTACCGGACCGAGGAACGGGTTGGCGAAGGTGAAGAAGAGCGCCACGCCAACGCCGATCATGGTCACTGCGTCGAGCAGACCGGCGACGATGAACATCTTGACCTGCAACGCAGGAATCATTTCTGGCTGGCGTGCAGCACCTTCCAAAAACTTACCGCCCAACAAGGCGAAACCGATGGCGGTGCCCAGCGCGCCCAGGCCGATGATCAGCGCCACGGCGATAACGGTCATACTCTGCACGTTGGCAATCAGACTCGCAGCTTCCATTAGTGTCTCCCGTCTATGAAGGATTGAAGTGTGGATGAAGGAAAATCGACTACTGCGGACCCGACAGTGGCTACAGGCGGCTCCGCAATCAGCGATGCTTAGTGATCCTCATGCGCCATGCTCAAATACACGATGGTCAGCACCATGAAGATAAAGGCTTGCAAGGTGATGATGAGAAGATGGAACACCGCCCATGGCCAGCCCAAAGTAAACTGGATCCACCAGGGCAATAGCGCAATCAGGATAAAAATCAGCTCACCGGCATAGAGGTTGCCGAATAGACGAAGACCGAGCGAAATGGGTTTGGCCAAATCTTCAACAATTCGCAACAATAGGTTGAATGGCATAAACCACTTACCGAAGGGGTGAGTCAATACCTCCATAGCGAAGTGCCCTGGCCCCTTGACCTTAATACTGTAGTAATAAACCAGCAGTAGCACCGAGATTGACATGCCAAATGTCGAATTTAGGTCGGTAGAAGGCACTACTCGCAGATAAGGAATACCCAGCATACCGGCAATGGCTGGCAGTAAATCCACCGGTATCAAGTCCATGGCATTCCACAAAAATACCCAAACAAAAATGGTCAGCGCCAATGGGGCAATGACTGGATTGCGGCCGTGAAACGAATCTTTAACCTGCGTATCGACAAAACCAACCATGATTTCGCAGAAATTCTGTAATGGCCCCGGTATGCCACTGGTAGCGGTTCTCGCAGCTTTTCTGAACAACCAGCAGAACAGTACTCCCAAGCTGATCGAGAAAAACATGGTATCCACGTGGAGTACACCAAAACCACCGATCTCTTCCCCATGCAAAAAGCGCCCTTGAGTAAGATCGAATCGAAGATTGGTTAAATGGTGAATGATGTAACCCGTTGCGGAGTGACCGGTTTCGCTCATAGCGTCCTCACCGAAGCGTGGTATGTGAAAGGCAATGCCAGCCAATATGCCAGCAACGCTGCCATATATGTCAGCAAGAGCGGAAGCGGTAACACATCGAACCCGAGCAAAGCGATGCTCAACAGGATGATTGTTAACAGCATCTTGGTGACTTCGCCCATATAGAATGCACGGGCGATTTTAGCGGCAGGAGCACCAATACGAACCGAAAAGACCGTACTGGCGAAATATAAAGTAGCAACAGTGCTAATACCGCCCCCAGCCAACGCAGAGCAAGCGGCCCGAAGGCTGTCGAAGGCGAGGGAAATAATAGCAGCCAACAGCGTAACAAGCAGTTGGATGGCGATAATCTTTCGGGTAACTTGTCTTGCGCCCATGGTTCGCTTTCGTTCTAATTGTGTTGGACACCGTAGTGCGCCGGGCATTTTTTGTGGTGGAGTTAGTTATAGTTATTATTTGTTTTAATTATAAAATTTATCTTTCTCTATGCGATCTCTTCATCCCTTCGCACCTATTATCCCAAGTTTTCTCAGGTTGCATAGAGTGACATCGATTATAGGAAACTCGCTACATCGGGGTCAACGAAAATCACCACATCATTTGACGCGAGTAATAATACCGTCCAATTCATCCAGCGTGTTGTAGTGAATGACCACGCAGCCTTTACCGGAGGCACCATGTCGCACATGCACCCTAGCCCCCAACCGTTCTGACAGGCTGTCCTGCAACCGACGAATATCAGGATCGAACGACTTTGGCGATGGCGATGTGACGGCAGGTTGTCGCAGACGGCGTACCAATTCTTCGGTCTCTCGTGCTGAAAGTCCGCGCAGTAGCACCTGATGAGCGGCTTCCCGCTGCAAGGAGGGTGGCAAGGACAGCAAGGCACGTGCATGTCCCATCTCCAACTTCCGCTCCCGCACCAGGTGCTGTACTTCTTCGGTCAATTCCAGCAACCGTAATAGATTGCTGACTGCTGCTCGTGATCGCCCCACTGCCTCGGCAGCCTGTTGGTGGGTCAGCTCGAATTCAGAAATCAGCCGCTGCAGAGCTATCGCCTCTTCTAGAGGATTGAGATCTTCACGCTGGATGTTCTCGATCAGAGCCATAGCGATGGCGGCCTGATCGGGTATCTCGCGGACAACAGCCGGGATCTCGTGTAAACCAATCAGTTGAGCTGCCCGCCAGCGCCGCTCACCCGCAATCAACTCATATTGATCGTCTCCAAGCGGTCGAACCAGTACGGGCTGTATCACTCCCTGAGCACGGATCGATTCTGCCAGATCCCGTAACGTATCCTCTCGTAGATCCAATCGTGGTTGGTAGCGACCTCGGTGGATTCGCTCGACCGGTAATTGACGTAAGGTTTCTTCGGCTAATGGCAGACTGGGTGCTACCACATCAAGCGTCGCTGCGCCCAGTAGAACATCCAAGCCGCGCCCGAGTCCCCCTTTCCTTTTGATCATGCGTTCACTCCCTTCTTCCCTGCGCTTGCAGCGGGTCGCCGCAAGCGTTGGCGTAATTCTCGCGCCAATTCCCGGTAGCTCTGCGCGCCACGCGAGTGGTCGTCATAATGGATAATCGGCAGGCCATAGCTGGGAGCCTCGGCCAAACGCACGTTACGAGGGATCAAGGTCTCGAACACGGTCTCGCCGAAGTGTTCAATGAGCTGAGCAGAAACATCATTGGCCAGTCGGTTGCGTGGATCGAACAGGGTTCGTACCAGCCCTTCGATCCGTAGACTTGGATTGGTGGAACGGCGCACCTTCTCGATGGTATCGAGCAGCGCCGATAAGCCTTCCAATGCGTAGTATTCGCACTGAACTGGGATGATCACCGATTGGGCAGCAGTCAGGGCATTGACGGTCAGCATGTTCAGCGACGGCGGGCAATCGATCAGAATGACATCGAAATTCCATGCCACCGGAGCGAGCGCGTCCTGCAAGCGTCGTGGTGCATTCTCGACCTTGAGCAGATTGACTTCAGCGGCGGTCAGATCGCCGTTGGCTGGCAACAACTGCATCTGCGCTTTTTCGATCCATTGCAGAGCGTTGCTCAAGGTGGCCTCGCCCAGTAGCACATCGTAGCTGGTAGCAGCGACGGCGTGCTTGTCCACCCCGCAACCCATGGTGGCGTTCCCTTGTGGGTCAAGATCAACCAATAATACGCCTTGCCGTAGTGCTGCTAGGCAGGCGGCCAGATTGACGGCAGTGGTCGTTTTGCCGACCCCACCTTTCTGATTGGTAATGGCGATAATGGTGGCCATGCGCAAACTCAATCCTGGCGGGCTGGAGTGGGAGTCAGATGCACCAGATGGCGCTCGGCATTCAAGTCTGGAACCTGCAGCGGATAAACGCCGACCACCGCATAACCGGGTGGTAACCGGGCCAGTTCATCGTCGGGAAACACGCCTTTCATCGCCAGCAAGCGACCTTCAGGCGCGCATAATTGCCCGGCATTCGCCACCATTTCCGCCAAAGTGGCAAAGGCCCGCGATACGATACTATTCATCAAGATCGTTGGCTGATAGTCGCTAACTCGGCTGCGCACGACGCTGGCATTCTTCAGGCCCAATTCAGCGGTGGCCTGATTCATAAATCGGGTGCGCTTGCCGTTGCTGTCCAGCAGGATGAATTTATAGTCTGGCCGTGCAATCGCCAGTGGGATGCCAGGCAAGCCGGCGCCGCTCCCCACATCTAACACCTGCGGTCCTTCCAGCCAAGGCAAAATGGACAGACTGTCCAAGACATGTCGCGCCACCATCGCTTGGGGATCGCGCACGGCGGTCAGATTATAGGCGCGGTTCCAGCGTTCCAAGAGGCTCAAAAAAACCGCCAACCGTGCGCTGGCACCCGTTGGCAATCGTACGCCCAACCGCTCGCACCCCTCGATGATGGATTGTTCGATGTTCATCAACCGTCAAAGCCGCCGCTGTTCGCATGTCTGTGTACCCTAAAAGCTTCACCGAATTCTAACACGCGACCGAAAAATTAGATGGACTCGTACGCATGGGCCGCGATCATCAAGATGGAATGTTCCAGCACCTGATGAGTATCACCCTTCTTCTGATCTTGATACGCACCAGCCCTGATCAGGATCAGCGCCTCAGTCAGTCAGTCAGATGGATGGTGGTGGTCGATTTCTGCGATTCAGGACACCTAAATCTTCCGATACCGGATGAGTGTCATTTATATAAGACATATACGGATAGAGGGACGATTACTACCGAAATTGCAGCATATTTTTGGCCACTGGGCTGCAGAATTCGTCGAATCTACGATAACCTCTGACGCTATTTTCGCTGCGTCAATACACTGTGCTGAATCTTCCTCCGCCGGGATCGGGGTTGGGCAGCACTTCTTCAATAATTCTACCGTATCAAGGCCAAAGCGAGGTTCGGCATCACCAATCCCGTAAATCATTTACAATTTTTATGAAGGTTTTTTTAAAAACCTTGGCAGTCCAGCGTCCAGGATATCGGACCCGGATATTTCTGTTTGAATCCGAAGGTCGAGCACAACAATGATGAATACCTCACCCTCCCGTGATCCAGGCTCTACTACCAAAATAATCTTGATTGCTCCACTCTCCGGCCCCCTGGTACCGATCGAACGAGTCCCCGATCCGGTGTTTGCCCAAAAGATGGTCGGTGATGGGATCTCCATCGACCCGCTCGATCAATGTCTGCGCGCCCCCTGTGACGGCGAAATCACCCAGTTGCATCCGGCCGGACATGCGGTGACCGTCACCACCCCGCAAGGCATCGAAGTACTGATGCATATCGGTTTGGATACCGTCCAGCTCAAAGGAGTCGGCTTCACCATACAAGTCCAACTGGGCGATGCGGTGAAAACCGGCGATGCTTTGATCGACTTCGATGCCGACTACATCGCCACCCACGCCAAAAGCCTGCTGACTCAGATCGTGATCGCTAACAGCGAGCGGGTGGCAGCCTTCGCGCCACGTACAGGCCAAGTGATCAGTGGACAAGATACGATCTTGGAACTGACCCTGGCCGGTAGCTCGGCCGAGGAAGTCGTCGAAGCGGCCAAGGCGGTCAAGACACTGACCTCAGAAGCAATCGTCATTCCTAACCCCACCGGTCTGCACGCCCGTCCAGCGGCGGTACTGGCCAATCTTGCCAAGAAATTCAAGGCCGATATCCGTCTTCGGAAAGGCGACCAGCAGGGTAATGCTAAAAGCGTGGTCGCCATCATGGGCCTGGAAATCGGTCACGGCGATAAAGTAACCGTGATCGCCAAAGGCGATGATGCGGACGCAGTGATCGAGACCTTAACCCCGCTGCTCTGGGAAGGCTTGGGTGACGAGGGTTGCCAGCCAGCGCCGGCACCAGCCAGTGTCGAGGTATCTCCCGGCGCTGCGCCCGCCCCGCGCCCACGCTCGGAAGACCCCAATTTACTGATCGGTGTAGCCGCTTCACCGGGACTCGCGGTTGGTGAGGTGTTTCAAATCCGCCATGAGGAAATTCATATACCCGAAGAGGCGGAGGGTAATCCACAGCAAGAACGCTCCCGACTGGACGCAGCGGTCAACGAAGCCAATGCCCAATTGGAAGCTTTGCAAGCACGCCTGCATGGTGAGCGGGCCGCCGATAAGGCCGCTATCTTCGCCGCCCATCAGGAACTACTGGACGATCCCGATTTGCTGGATATCGCGCATTCGGCGTTGGCCAAGGGCAAGAGTGCCGAATTTGCTTGGCAGCGGGCCTTTACTACCCACGCCGACCGGTTAGCCAGCCTGCGTAATGAATTGTTGGCGGCACGCGCCAACGATCTGCGCGATGTGGGGCGACGGGTATTGATCCTCTTAATAGGAGCCGAACCAGAACGCCAGGAGCCACCGCTCAATGCCATTCTGGTGGCAGAGGAATTAACGCCATCCGATACCGCCAGCCTGGATCGCAGCAAGGTACGCGGGTTCTGCACCACGCTAGGCGGCGCCACCTCGCATGTAGCTATCCTGGCCCGCTCGCTGGACATCCCGGCAGTAGCTGGCATCGAACCTCGGGCGCTGGAACTGGAGAACGGCACGCCAGTGATTCTCGATGGGGGCAAGGGTACCTTGCGCCTGAACCCCACCCCGGAAAAAATCGCCCAAATTCGCGAAACGCAGGAACGGTTGGCCATTCGCCGCCAAGCTGAAATGGCGGTGGCCCATGAACCGGCCATTACCCTGGACGGTCATCGCATGGAAGTCGTCGCCAATATCGGTGGTCTGGCCGAAGCGGAACAGGTTGCCAGTCTGGGTGGCGAAGGGGTTGGGCTACTACGCTCGGAATTCCTGTTCTTGGAACGCAGTACCGCCCCCAGCGAAGACGAGCAATTCGAAACCTACAAATCCATCATCGAGGCGCTGGGACCGGATCAGCCGTTGATCATCCGCACTCTGGATGTCGGCGGAGATAAACCGCTTATTTATCTCCCCATACCCAAGGAGGAAAACCCGTTTCTTGGTGAGCGCGGCCTGCGCATTGGTCTGGATCGTCCGCAAATCCTGCGTACTCAATTACGTGCAATCTTGCGTGCTGCTGATCTCGGCAAAGTCCGAGTCATGTTCCCGATGGTCGGTCTGCTCTCGGAACTGCGTGACGCCAAGGCCATGCTGGAGGAAGAGCGGCAACGCTTGGGTGCCAAGCCGATTGAGGTCGGCATCATGGTGGAAATCCCGGCGGCGGCGATCATGGCTGCTCAGTTCGCCCGCGAGGTGGATTTCTTTTCCATCGGCACCAACGACCTGACCCAGTACACCCTGGCGATGGATCGTGGTCATCCCAAGTTGGCACCCAAGGTCGATGGGCTCAATCCCA
This sequence comes from Phycisphaerales bacterium, assembly GCA_014879435.1. Classification (GTDB taxonomy): domain Bacteria; phylum Pseudomonadota; class Gammaproteobacteria; order Competibacterales; family Competibacteraceae; genus Competibacter. Next base: position 2,425 of record JACSSB010000272.1, on the reverse strand, counting down.
GTGTGTTGCGATTGATCGCTTGGACGGTCGATGCTGCCCACGCTCAAGGTAAATGGGTTGGAGTCTGCGGTGGCATCGCCAGTGATCCACAGGCCGTGCCTTTGCTGATCGGTCTGGGTGTGGACGAGCTCAGCGTCAGTCTGCCGACCATTCCCAGCATCAAAGCGCAAATCCGCGCTTTATGGCTGCACGAATGCAAAGAGCTGGCGCGGCGGGCGCTGACTCTGGAAACGGCGGCTGAAGTGCGCATCGCCACCCCGGCCCCCTCCTTCTAATCGACCGATCGCCTGGAGATTTTCCTCATGTGGCAACATGCATTCGCATTTCTGCAAAAAATCGGTAAAGCATTGATGCTACCGGTCTCTGTGCTACCGGTCGCTGGCATCCTGCTGGGTATTGGTAGTGCACATTTCGGTATTTTCCCGGATTTACTCTCTGATGTGATGGCCCAATCCGGTGGGGCCATCTTTGGCAGCTTGGCTATCCTGTTCGCCATCGGTGTCGCCCTGGGTCTGACCAATAACGATGGCGTATCGGCTCTGGCGGCGGTGGTCGGCTATGTGGTCATGCTGGCCACGCTGGGCGTGATGGCCAAGCTCATGGGAGTGGAAGGCAAGGAACTGATGGGTATTGCCTCCATCGATACCGGTGTCTTCGGCGGTATTGTGATCGGTGGCGTCGCAGCGGCTTTATTTAATCGCTACTACCGCATTAATCTACCGCCCTATTTGGGTTTTTTTGCGGGCAAGCGTTTCGTTCCCATCGTCACCGCCTTCGCCGCCATCTTGCTCGGTATTGTGTTGAGCTTCGCTTGGCCCCCCATCGGTGCTGGCATCAAGGCTTTTTCCCACTGGGCGGCGGAAAGCAATCCGGCGCTGGCCTTTAGCGTCTACGGCGTCATCGAACGCCTGCTCATTCCCTTCGGCCTACACCATATCTGGAACGTGCCGTTCTTCTTCGAGGTCGGCAGCTTCATGGACCCAACGACCGGCAAGATCATCACCGGGGAAATCCAGCGCTATATCGCAGGTGATCCTACCGCAGGCAACATGGCTGGTGGCTATCTGTTTAAGATGTGGGGTCTGCCTGCAGCGGCGATGGCCATTTGGCAGTCCGCTCGCCCGGAAAATCGTGCCAAGGTCGGTGGCATCATGATTTCAGCGGCGTTGACGGCATGGTTGACCGGCATCACCGAGCCAATCGAATTCTCCTTCATGTTCGTCGCACCGATACTGTATTTGATCCATGCTTTGTTAGCAGGTGTTGCCTATTTCCTGTGTATCGAACTTGGCATCAAGCACGGCATGACCTTCTCACACGGGGCGATCGACTACACCTTGCTGTATGCCAAATCCACGCATGGCTGGTGGTTAGTGGTGCTAGGTTTGCTATGGGCAGCGATGTACTACACCATCTTCCGTGTCGTCATTCAAAAGTTCAACCTCAAGACGCCTGGTCGTGAGGTCGAGGAAAACGTCATATCGAGCTCTGCGGCTCCCGATATCGCCCAAAACTTTGTCAAGCAACTGGTGCTGGCCTTTGGTGGACGCAGCAATATCAAGAGCCTGGACGCTTGCATCACCCGCTTGCGGGTGGAGTTGAATGACATCAACAAAGCCAGTCCCGAAAAGCTCAAAGCCCTGGGTGCGGCCGGAGTGGTGACGGTCGGCAGTGGCCTGCAGGCGATTTTCGGAACCCGTTCCGAAAATATGAAAACCGACATGGAGGAGTATCTGAAGACGGCCGGACCCGAGGCCGACGCCGTAGAGGCACCATCGCCGGTCACCGCGCCGCCAACCGTTGGTATCGTGTCCAAGTTGCGTGATCCCGATGCCGCCAACAAAGCCCGCGATCTCATCGCAGCGTTGGGTGGAATCGACAATATCGAACGGGTAGATGCTTGTGCCGAAACCCGACTACGGTTGGTGCTCAAGAATGAGGCGCCAGTGGACCAGGCAGCGCTACAGTCCGCCGGTGCGACCGGGGTAATGCGATTGGCTGATCATACCCTGCATTTGGTGGTGGGCCTCAACGCCGATCAGTACGCGGCAGAAATGCGGGGGCAACTGGCTACTCCATAACCCCGTATCGTGAAAAAGCGTTCCATACGGTTTCGTCGGTATCTCAACTGGCGAAATCGTTATGGAGTGCGGGTATCGTTGATGCAATGTAACTAGATATTTCAGATCGCTATTTGGGAAAAATACGCAAAGGCAAAGGCGAGGTGCTGATCTAAATCTATCCCGAAAACAACCATCGGAGACGCGCATGACCCAAGATACCTTTAAAGCCCTGATCCTGACCCAGGAAGACAAGAAAACTGTTGCCACCATTCAATCGCTCACACTCGATGATTTGCCCGAAGGCGATGTGTTGGTAGCGGTGGAGTATTCTTCGCTCAACTACAAAGACGGTTTGGCGGTAA
>JACSSB010000068.1 GCA_014879435.1 Phycisphaerales bacterium | reverse complement strand
TGCGCAATTCCTGATCGAGCTGCAGCAGCGCGCGGGGCACTGGACTGAGTGCGGCGATATCGTCCTCCCACAGCGGTGGCGCTCGGACTAGCAAACCGACCAGCAACAGCAACCCCAGAATTCCCAAAGTCAGGGCCAGACGCGGCCGAGGTTCGAGCAACCAATCCGCCCAGGGACCGATCATGCCGGGTTGCGGTGGAACCCAATCTATCGGCAGCAACGCCGGTAACAGCCAACGGGTGGTCACCACGGCAGCGATGATACCGGCGAGAGTGAACACCCCCAGTTGACTCAAGCCAGGAAAATTCGGGGTGATCATCGCCAGACAACCGAGCAAGGTAGTCACCGCACACAAGCGCAGGGTCGGCCATAACTGGCGCAGGGTGTCGTCAACGCTTTCCTCTGGGCGGCGATGACTGAATAGATAGGTGGGATAATCCAAAGTTTCGCCGAGCAAGGTTACGCTGAAGGCCAGGGTGATCATGTAGATCCCGCCAAACAGCAGATCCACCGCCGCCGCGCCGACCAGCAAGGCGGCCAGCATCGGCAGCGCTCCGACCCAAACCGTGCGCGCCGAACGATAGACCCCGATCAGGATCAGGATCATCGCCACCATGGCCAGGGTGCTACGCAATTCCGCCTCAGCACGAACTTGGTCCTCAGCCAACGTCGCCAATACACCGGGACCACTCAGCGCGAGTGTGACTCCAGTCCCCGCACTAGCGGTGGCAAAAGCGGTACGAATCGCCGTTAGCGCTGCGTGTTGCGCGGCCAGATCGTAGCCAGAGGCGCGAGTTTCAGCTAACAACAGAGCGTTTTTGCCGTCAGATGAGAACCACACTCCTGATCGCTTCGCCGGTTGCTCGATACCACCCCGCCAAATCCGCAACAGTTCCAGCAATTCGCCGGTCGGATCTTCTGGCAACCAGCGTTTTTGCAGAATCGCTAGCGGTGAATGCAGTTCCTGTAACCGTTGCTCCAGCGCGGCGCGCAAGCCATCGGCGCTGAAGCGTTCCGGGGTGATGGCTGGACTGAGCAGGTAACGATGCGCGAACAGGGTCTGTAATTCTGTTTCGGGTAAAGTGTCGGCGCCATTAGCGATCCGTGCGAACAAGGGATTGTGCCGCAGACGCTCGGCCAACTGCTGGCTGGTAGTAGCCCGCACCGCTTCAGAATCGCCAGACAGCCCCATCAGGATCAGGCGGGTGGTCGGCCCACTACGCAATTGTTCCAGCAAGAGATCCGCGACCGGATCGCCACGGGGCACGAATGCGCTCAGGTCGGCGGTCACTGTGGTGGTCGCCACGATCCAAGCGCAAGCCAGCGCCGCCAGCAATCCAATCAGCAAAAGCCACCTACGGCGTCCCGTTCCTGGCGCAGAGGTGGAAGGAGTCACCGTGGATGCACCGTCAACAGGCTACGGTCTCCATTCGCTTCCAGCGTCTCCACGCTATCGATCCAAGCGACGCGGCCCCGGATGATGATGGCGCTCAGAAAGTGGGCGAATTCCGGCTCGCGCGGGTTGAGCTGCAAGCTCCAAGCAGCGGGCGTTCCCTGAAACTCCAGTCGATAATAACGTTCCAGCGTCGCCTGATCGCCCGCCAGAGTGGCGCGAATCGCTTCAACGAAAGGACGCAGTTGCGGATAACCGTTTAGATCAAATTGTCGGCGACCGTCGCTTGGTGTTTCGATCATCAGCCAGTGCTCATCGACTTCATATTCTTCCGGCTGCGGGTGCAGGGTCTGTTTGCGCAGATAATTCGGCGCCCGGTAGTACAGCCGTCCGCTGCTCAGTAGCGGTTCTCGCAAGATGGCTAGCGTCTTTTGTTCCTGGAAAGTGGCCTCGACCGAAGGCACCGCCGCTAATTGGCGCATCACTTCCTCAAGCGCCACCGGATCGGCGGCCAGCCATCCCGGCACCCACCATCCGAGGAGCCAAAGTAGCCAGACTCGCCCCCGCCAAACCTCGCGCTTCATAAAGCTGCTCCAGACACCGGTTGCGGCAAAATGCTCAAGCGTGCTTCCGCTACCGGTCGACCTGCGGCACTGACCGAAATCGCATAGATGCAATCGGCGCGATCACCCAATAACAGCTCGGCGATGACTTCCAAAGGCTCGGTGATCTGATCGAGGTCGGTGACGAAGCAACGCGCATCCCGCAGCGCGGCCAGATAACCCGGTGTCGCCGTCCAACCCGCCGCACGCGCACGCAAGCCGCCATGGATCGCTGCCGCTTGACCCCCGTATTCAAAAGCCATAACCGCCGGTAGTCGATCTTGTCGCCGCAGGGGATTGGCCGGGTCGCGATGGGTTGTAGTCACACAGTGGATGATGCGCTCATCCCAGGCGGTGACGCCTTCCAACAAACACATGGCATCGGCGTGTGGGATCAATTCCCGAATTTGGGTTCTGTCGATCAATGGAGTTTTGGAGGCTGTTCGGTGCATGGCGCAGATAGGTCAGACGTGTATTTAGTCCCCCCCTTTTGCAAAGGGGGGTGAGGGGGGATTTTAGTCCTGTCGCTGGTGTGAAATCCCCCCCGGCCCCCCTTTTGCAAAGGGGGGAGATGGATAATTTATTTAGCTGATCCGAGCCAGACTGTGACGATTGCCCGTCCAGCGCGACCAGCTTTTACCCACCGCGTACCAATGTAGATAGTACGCCTCCAGAATCAGCCGCCAAAGCGTCCACAGATTGCAACGCAGATATTCCTCGGCGGCGCACAACACGGGCTTTAAACCCAGGCCAAGTGCCAGCGCCTGACCACGGGCCAGATGATAGCGGCTGCTCACCAGGATAAACGGTTGCTCGCGCAGATCAGGGAGCATCCGCCGCGCATGGCGCAAATTGTCGAGCGTGTTCAGGGATTGATCCTCGATCATCAAGTGAGAATCGGGGATACCCAG
>JACSSB010000209.1 GCA_014879435.1 Phycisphaerales bacterium | reverse complement strand
TCAATATCCCTAAAAATGACATTAACCTATTGACTTGCGAAGATTAATAAACAGAACTCACGTTAAGTATCTACGACGCAGGCATGAAAAACCCGAGTTTGCCAACCACATTTTGGTTTGGTTTCCAGATGTGGTACGTCGCGAGGTTTGCTAGGTAATGGATAACTATTCAGTCCCCCCTTTAGCAAAGGGGGGTGAGGGGGGATTTGAGTCCCATCGCTGGTGTGAAATCCCCCCCGGCCCCCCTTTTTTCAAAGGGGGGAGGTGGACGATTACGGTAATGGAAAGTGGAGCCGAAGCGTTTGCCCGACGCTGGAAGCGCTTGGGAATGGAGATTTGATATGTTGGCGACGCGTAGCGAATTGCTGGAAAAGATTCGGCTTGGTGAAGACAGCTTCCTGGAACTGAAGGAAGTGAAGTTCGCGGGGGGCAAGGTCAGAGGCCCAACACAAGATGGGTTGGCTGATGAGATGGCTGCTTTTGCCAATAGCGCGGGCGGTGTGTTGTTGCTGGGAGTGGAGGACAGGAGCCGTGAGGTTGTCGGTATCGAAATCGACAAGCTCGATGCGGTGGAAGCGCTACTGCGGCAGGCTTGCGAAGACGCGATCAAGCCACCGCTGGCACCGATCATCGAACGTATGACCTTGCCCGATACCGGTGGTGTCGAACGTCCGATTATCCGCGTGGAAGTGACGCGTAGCTTATTCGTACATTTGAGTCCGGGTGGCTATTTACAGTGTGTGGGTTCATCAAAGCGGCCTATTCCCCCCGATCAGCTCGCACGGCTGTTTCAACAGCGTAGTCAATCACGCTTGATCCGTTTCGACGAGACGCCAGTCTCGCGTGCGACGCTGGCTGATCTGGACGAGGCGTTGTGGCGGCGCTTCGTTCCCATGCGGCACACTGGGGCGCCAGAGATTCTGCTCAGTAAGCTCGCGATGGCTGCACGCGACGAGCAGGACGAGTGGCGACCCACAGTGGCAGGATTGCTCATGGGCAGTTACGCCGTACAACGCTTTTTGTCGGGGGCATTCATCCAGGCGGTGGCGTACCAAGGAACACATGTTGTACCGACCGGTGAGTCGATCTATCAGCGGGATGCACAGGACATCAGTGGGCCATTGGATAGGCAAATCCTTGATGCTTGTGCCTTTGTACGCAAAAACATGCGGCTGGCGGCCTACAAGCATGCGCAAGGCGGAAGAGAGGACTTGCCGCAGTTTGACATGCTGGCGGTATTCGAGGCCGTGACCAATGCCGTGGCACACCGTGACTATTCGATGGCAGGGACCAAGGTACGCCTACGCCTGTTTGACGACCGGTTGGAACTGTTTTCGCCCGGCATGCTACCCAATACCATGACGCCAGAGAGCCTGCCATTCCGCCAGTCTTCACGTAACGAGGCGCTGACCAGCTTGTTAGCCCGTTGCCCTATCAATAATGATGTCTTGACCGCTCATCGCCAGCATTTCATGGACAAACGTGGAGAGGGTGTGCCCATCATTCTTGAAGCGAGCGAACGCTTAGCAGGCAGACGCCCAGAGTACCGTCTCAACGATGAGAGCGAACTGATGCTGATCATCTACGGTGCCCGGATGGAGCAAAGAACATGATTTTGAAACCATGGCCTGAGATCGTGAAGCTGCATGCCGATGCACGACTTGTGCGATCATCCAGCCTATAACCCTTAACCGACCGTTTTCCTTATGTTCGCCTACATTCTCCGTCGCCTAGCGCTGATTCCGTTGACTCTGTTTGGCATCATCGCCATCAACTTTGCCATTGTGCAGGTCGCGCCCGGTGGGCCGGTGGAGCAAGTACTGGCGCGGATCAAGGATACCGCCGTGTCTGCCACGGCGCGGGTCGGTGGTAGCGAAGGGGCGGAAGCAGGACGCAGCCAAGCGGTTAACAACAGAGACAATACCTATCGCGGTGCCCAAGGTTTAGACCCAGCTTTCGTCGCGGAGTTAAACCGCCAGTTCGGCTTCGACCAGCCCGCCTATGTGCGTTTCGGGCAGATGATCGGCAATTATCTGAGCTTCAATCTGGGCAAGAGCTATTTTCGGAATCGGGAGGTGTGGGATCTGGTACTGGATAAATTGCCAGTATCGATTTCGCTCGGGGTGTGGAGCACCTTGCTGATTTATCTCATTTCCATCCCCTTGGGGATCGCCAAAGCGGTGCGTGACGGTTCACGTTTCGATGTGCTCAGCAGCGCGGCGGTGATCATCGGTTATGCCATCCCCGCTTTCCTGTTTGCCATCTTGTTGATCATCGTATTTGCCGGTGGGCGCTATCTGGATTGGTTTCCGCTGCGTGGTTTGAGCTCAGATAACTGGATGGATCTCAGTTGGCCAGCCCGAATTCTGGATTATTTCTGGCATTTGACCCTGCCAGTAACGGCGATGGTGATCGGCGGTTTCGCCTCGTTGACCATGCTGACCAAGAATTCCTTTCTGGACGAAATCAACAAGCAGTACGTGGTCACTGCCCGCGCCAAAGGTCTGAGTGAGCGGCAGGTGTTGTACGGACACATATTTCGCAACGCCATGTTGTTGGTGATCGCCGGTTTTCCCGCTACCTTGGTCAGCATGTTATTCACCGGATCGCTGTTGATCGAAGTGATCTTTTCGCTGGATGGACTGGGTTTACTGGGGTTCGAGGCGGTGTTCAATCGGGATTATCCGGTGATATTCGGCACCCTCTACATGTTCAGTTTGATCGGTCTGTTGCTCAATCTGGTGAGCGACCTCAGCTATCACTTGGTCGATCCCCGCATCGATTTCGCAGCGCGGTGACGTCGCGATGCGCTTCCTGCATGTCGCTGATCTACATCTCGATAGTCCGCTGCGTGGTCTAGGTCGCTACGAGGAGTCTTTGGCTGAGGAAGCGCGTAGCGCGACCCGCC
>JACSSB010000040.1 GCA_014879435.1 Phycisphaerales bacterium | reverse complement strand
TCGCGGGAATGACAATGGAGTGTATAGCCCTCCACTTCCACACCCCAAAGAGGGTTGCTATATGACTGAACAGGTCCATCACCATCGCCTCACTTTACAAGCTGCCGGTCACCGTCTGTATGCTGAACGCCTGATTCCATCACATGCTGCTGCTGGACCCACCCTGGTTTTTCTACACGAGGGCCTGGGCAGCATTGCGCAATGGCGCGGGTTCCCCGCACAACTGTGTGCTCAAACTGGCTTGCCGGGACTGGTCTATGAGCGTTGGGGTTACGGCCACTCCGAAATCCTAACCGGGCCGCGTCCCAATGATTATTTGCAGCGGGAGGCCCAAGACACGCTACCCGAAGTCTTGGAGAACTGTGGTATCACCGATCCACCGATCTTGTTCGGCCACAGCGACGGCGGCTCCATCGCGCTCCTATTCGCCGCCGCTTATCCTCAATCTACGCACGCCGTGATCTGTGAAGCTGCGCACGTTTTCGTCGAAGAAAAGTGCCTGACTGGTATCCAGCGTGCCCGCGATGCCTATCAACAGGGTGACCTACGGCAGCGGTTGCGACGCTACCATGGTGATAATATCGATGCTATGTTCCTGGGTTGGTGTGAGACTTGGTTACGCCCAGACTACCGCAATTGGAATATCGAGGCCGAATTGCCCCGGATCAGCTGTCCGACTCTCGTCATCCAGGGTGAAAGCGACGAGTATGGTACTCTCGCTCAGGTGGATGTCATCGCTGCTGGGGTCACTGGACCCACGGAGACCCTGTGGATACCCGACTGCGGTCATGTTCCCCACCACCAAGCGCGAGAAACCGTGCTGGACACCACCGCACGCTTCATCGCCGATGTGTGCGCTAATCGCGTTAATATGCATCCCTAAAATCTCATAAAACAAACATCAAACAAACATCAAACTCAGGCAAGGAAATTGTCATGTCCGAACTCGAACTGACCCCGACCGAACCGGCTTCCACGCAACACGGTCTGCTGCGACGGATCTTTCGCCCCAAGGATATCGGCTTTTACCTAATGCTTCTGCTGGCATGGATTGGCGCGGCGTACACGCAAGTCAATGCAGAAAGCAGCCGCTGGTACTGGCATGCCCTGATCCCGATTTTTGGGCTGATCTGCATTATCACCGAATGGAGTAGCGTCGAACCGACTGCGAAAGCGCGCGCGTTGCTGGTCGTCCGACAAATTCTACACTGGGGCGGATTGCTGCTCGTCATACAACTGGCCTTCATCGCCACAAGCCATGGTTTCATGAACGCCCTCGACGCCCGTCAAGCCAGCCTCATGCTGATGCTAACTGTCACGCTGAGTACTTTTCTGGCTGGGATTCATTTCGACTGGCGACTCTGCTTCGTCGCCATCTTTCTCGGCGCGGGGGCACTCTTGATGGTGATGGTGCAAAATCTCATACCTTCTCTGATTTACTTAGTAATTGGAACCATTATCGTTTATCTGGCTTGGACTTGGTTGTACCGCCATTGGAGAGCACTGCATCAGCCCTCCTAGTCATTCGGCTGGGCATTTCCCTTTTTCCTAGTGAGACTATACTGTCTTCGATTCCAGAGCACTTCGCGGAAGCATCGCCCCAAGCGTTTATTGAGAAGGAGATTTGCATGACCAGACAGTATCGCACCAGAACCGTTCTTTTCTCTGCGGGTCTGGCCTTGATCCTCGGCGGAGTCCTCCCGGCTCAAGCTGCCAACTCCGCCAAATCGATGGCATCTTCATCTACTTCGGCTGGAACTTCAGTTACAGAGGAATGGCCAATCCCCACCGGCGAACACTGGTTGAAAGCCACCGAAACCGAGAAGCAGGCTTATGTACTCGGCATTCTAAATATGGCGATGATCGAATATCAGTTAACCGGCCAAAAACCCAAGCATCGTACCGTCGTCCCGCGCTTGCTCCAGGGATTGGATGGCATGACCGTGTTACAGATTACGGAAACCGTGAATACTTACTACAAGGCTAATCCTGACAAGCAGCAAGACCCCATCATCGAGGTGATCTGGTCCCAGATCGTTAAGCCCAAGCTCGACCAATCCAAAGCAAAATGAGGAACTCAATCATGCGAAAAGTTGGCTTTCTAATCGCGCTGCCAGTCCTTATTTTTAGCATCGGCTGCACCAATATGTCCCGTACCCAGCAGGGCACTCTGAGCGGTGCAGCCATCGGCGCGGCGGGTGGCGCAGCCATCAGTGCTTTAAGCGGTGGTAGGGGTGGAACCGGTGCCATCATCGGTGGCGTGGCAGGCGCCGTAGCTGGCAATCTCTATAGCCGGAATTATTAATCAAGCAGAATGGCAATTTTTGTGGGATCACTCTGAATCACCGAGCAGCCAGCCTTCCTTGCCAACAACCGATGGTAGGTAAGGAAGGCTTCGTCAAGGTGATCCCTTCTCAAGATCATGGCGCAGTTCGGTAGCCGCCTCGCGCAACAGGCTGAAGATCCGCATCACTCCCACACAATCATAATCAGGCTGGGGCCATTTGAAGTAGCCGCCACAATTTTCCAAAAACGCACAGTTCCGACATTCCTCCGCCGTCGCCAGCACTTGCCTAATCCATTCCTCCAGACTGGCATTTGGCTCCAGGGCTACATTGAGATTCCCCAACCGCTTGGTGAATTGTGCGATTCCTTCGTCGGGCACATAGCGCAGATATTGGGGATCGTCGTCCTGCAATACCCAAAGCGGCACTGGTTCATCATGGAAAAATCCCAGCAGGGCACCATGAAAGTACTCGATTGGCTGCGCGACCGTGGATTGATGGAGATAGAATTCCAGTACCGATTCTAGCTCCTCGATCATCGGCGGCGCGGGTTGTCCGATTTCCAGTCGTACTGCGAAACTGAGCGATACCGCCACCTTGACCGCCTTACCAAGCCCTGGCGCAAC
>JACSSB010000041.1 GCA_014879435.1 Phycisphaerales bacterium | reverse complement strand
GGGGACCAATGTCCAGTAGATCAGCGCCGACGTATCCAATACCACCATTTAGACTTCACCCCACTCTTCTGTAGTTGGCGTATCCAATGGCTCATGGATGAGGATTTTACCGCGGTAAGGTGCAAAAACTTCGTCGACGCCCGGTTTGCGCGCAATGGGCTGAATCCGTAAAACGGGACGGTTGTTGTCGGTTACGATCACTTCCTCGCCGGTCTGCTCAATCTGGCGAAACACCTGCAACATATGCGTCTTGAGTCTGCTTTTTGAGATGGTTACCATCATCCCTCCTGGTAGAAGATACCCTGCAAGTGACCATAGCCATGTCCATGGGCATATTATGCGGCAGGTGGCTGGAGGCGGCAAGTCATATTAACCCGATTTCTGGTGGATTCCAACATTTCATTGACAGCGACGCTACCCGTGATGCTATAATGACGCCATGAGCATTCAACTGCCGCGCGTTGTGATCGACACAAACGTGGTCTTCACCGGTCTCACTCAGCGCGGCGGTGCTGCCGGTTTGATCGTAACTGCGTGGCAGCGCGGCCTATTCGCGCCCGATGCTTCGGACTCGCTGCTCTACGAATACACCGACGTGCTCTCTAGAAATCTATCGCCAGGTCGCTGGCTCACGATTGAGCCACTATTGATCGATCTCATTGAGAAAGTGGAGATGGTGACGATCTTTTTTCGTTGGCGACCGCGCTCACCGGACCCAGGCGATGATATGGTGATCGATTGTGCCATGAACGCTGACGCCATAATCGTCACGAGCAATGTGCGAGATTATCGTTTTGCCACTGCCGAACTGGGTTTGTCTATTATGCAACCAGTCGCCTATGCGAATCTGCTTGCGCAAGCATACCAAGGAGAGTAGCTACAATGAGTCGCATGACAGTCCGTCTGCCTGCCTCACTGCATCAACAGTTGGAGCGTCTGGCCCACGATGAAGGGGTTTCGATGAATCAATATGTTGTTTACGCCCTGACGCGCCAGACCGGCATCCTGTATGATCTCGTCGCCACCACACCAACTGAGCGTCGGGCAGAACGCCAGCGCTGGGAGGAGTTGCGCCAACGGTTGGGGACGCCCGCCTCCGCCGAAGCGGTGCGCACAGCGCTAATGAGTCGTGAACCAGTGGAACCGGAACCAGACCTGTCGCCGGCAGCGCGCGAGCTTATGCACCGTCTTGAGAATGGCCAGAGCACAAACGCCGCAAGTTAACTCCTGCATTCCGGGAACAGGCCGGCGCCATCTCCATTTATCGTCAGGCGGCCTTTGCGACGTTACGGATTTTCATGTAGCATCTCAGCTCTGGGCGGCGCAACGGCAGGTTTAGTGAGCAGAAAGAGTCTTTGGTGTTAGGGAGTGTGCCCAGATGAAAGAAGAAGCGATCCGTTTCATGGACGGAACGACAGGCACGCGGCTGATACCTGAAAGCGCTGATGATGTGGCTGAAATCCATCGGATGAAGGATACGGGGGAAATCGATGCCCGCGAGAGCTTTGGTGATGACCCGTTGTAGAGGGTGGTGAGTGTGCGCTTTGTTTTTCACTGGATTTGACGTTGTGTGCTACACCGGTTGGCGAAATCCTCGATACGCCATGAGCACCAGACGAACGGTTTTTCCCATTTTTACACGAATCTGCATGTGTAGAGGTTGACAAGTTGTGCTATGGTATAGCCATAGGAACGGGAGGGCTGTGACCGCTATCCTTTACAGGACGCCTGAACAGCCCATTCCGGCGCAAGCCGCCCCGTTCTTTTTTGTTGTCATCAAATCAGGTCTAGCAGGGTCGCCGCCGTGAGCACCTTGTCCGGTTTCTGTTCCCCGCGAAAGGTGGCCAGCGCCATGTTGTGGGCTGGCGAACTCTTGCCAACGTAGTCGAAAGTGATGCGCTCCTTGTGGATGACCAGGCCATCGCGTCGCAGCAGATTGAGCAGGTAGCGACGGATCGTGTCGCCGTGGCCAGGATATTCAACGTCGATGATGGCCAGAACAATCCCTGCTATATGGTCACGGAGCAGGCAGTACAGGCCGGCCACGAACAGCCGCAGGTAGATCGTGTTGGGTTCATAGCCTTGCCGGCGCAGGGTGCGCAGACAGGTCTGCTTCACAGATCGCGGGATCAGCACGGAATACCGTTTTCCATTCGAGAAGGCCAGGGCTGTGTCCTCGTTGGTTTTGCCGATCTTGCCGCTCTGATCGATTTCAACCTGCATGGCTATTTGTGGCTTTCACGGTCAGAGAAGCTCATATACGAGTCATTTCAGCCCGTGATATGAACCAGAAGGAAGCGAAGAAATATGGCGCACGAAGATAAGAAAATTCCAGGCTTTTTGAGCGAGGATGAGGAACGCGCGTTTTGGGCAGCCCACGACTCCACCGAATATGTGGATTGGGATGCGGCGGAAGAGGTCGTGCTCCCGAAATTGAAGCCAACCACGCAGACGATCTCGCTGCGTCTCTCTCGCATGATGTTGGACGAACTGCGCGCCATGGCCAACAAACGCGATGTTTCCTATCAGGCCTTGATCAAGGTCATCCTCAAGGAACGCATCGATCAAGAACTCCAGCAGAATGCACGGTGAGAATCCAGCGCTGAACGGGAGAGGCGTTGTGCCGCGTTGAGACCGTGGCGGCTGCGCTCATCGAGATCTTCGACCAGGACTTGTTATCGCTGGTTGAGCAGAAACAGCCAGCCCTAGAAAAGCTGTTTAATCTTTGAAGACCGTCTGACGCTCCCTTATTGTGGGAGAATCAGTGCTAGGCGGACACTACAACGGATTCGAGAATGGAACGGATACAGCCTTGCGCCGCCGATAGTCTGAATATACGCCCATTCTCCCCATCCATGCTCTACCCCGCCCGCGCCAGATTCAACGCCAGCAGCCGCGCCAGGATCTCCTCATCCCCCAAATCCT
>JACSSB010000042.1 GCA_014879435.1 Phycisphaerales bacterium | reverse complement strand
GTGGTCGGCGGCATGGTCGGGGTGATCGGGGGACTGGGCGGTTTTAGTCTGCCCATCGTGTTTGGTGTGGCGCTGGACGCGCTCGGCGTGCGTAGCAGTGCCTACATGATCATATTCATAGTGCTGGTCGCTACCATGCTGTGGACTTGGCTAGCCGAGCGTGGCGAACGCGAAGCGATTCTGGAGCGGCATGCCGATGCACGCGCCGAGTTGGAACAGGCCGCGTTGATCGAACATGCTCGGCCGCATTGGCATCGACTGGTCGATTGGCGGCCCGATGACGAGGTGTTCTGGGAACAGACGGGTCGGCGCATCGCCAACCGCAATCTGTTGCTGTCGATGCCTGCTTTATTGCTGGCCTTCGCGGTCTGGGTGGTGTGGAGCGTGATCGTGGTCAAGCTGCCGCAAATCGGCTTCCAGTTCACACCCACGCAGTTGTTCTGGCTGGCGGCCTTACCCGGTCTGTCGGGTGCTGTGTTCCGCTTGTTGTTCTCCTTCGTGGTGCCGATCTTTGGCGGGCGCAACTGGACGGTATTCAGCACGGTGCTGCTGCTGTTGCCCACATTGTGGATCGGTGTGGCGGTGCAAGATCCCAACACTCGGTACCCGGTCTTCGCGGCGATTGCCTTGTTGTGCGGCCTGGGTGGCGGCAATTTCGCCTCCAGCATGGCCAATATCAGCTTCTTCTTCCCGCAGCGCTTGCAGGGTACGGCGCTGGGCTTGAATGGCGGCGTCGGCAATATGGGAGTTGGTTTGGCACAACTGGTCGCCCCGATTGCGATCTACGGCGGTGCGCTGCTGGTGCTCGGTGGTAGTGCGCAAAACCAGACCGTCGGCGATACAACCACCCAAATCTGGCTGCAGAACGCCGGTTTCATCTGGGTGCCGTTCATCATCATGGCCGCCATCGCCGCTTACTTCGGGATGGATAACATCAACACCGTCAAGGCCAGCTTCGCCGAGCAGGCCGCGATTTTCAAACATAAACATCAGTGGCTGATGAGTTGGCTGTACACCGGTACTTTTGGTTCCTTCATCGGTTTGGCAGCAGGCTTTCCGATCTTGGTCGGTACCGTATTTCCGGGGGTGGACGCCTTCCAATTTGCCTTTATCGGCCCGTTGCTTGCCGCCGTGGTGCGACCCATCGGTGGTTGGCTGGCGGATCGTTTAGGGGGCGCGGTCATTACCTTTGGCGTCTTTCTGATCATGACGGTAGCTCCCTTGCTCACCATAGTCTTCCTGCCGGGAGCGGACGGTGGCGGCAACATGATCGGTTTCGTGGCGATGTTCCTGATCCTGTTCTTGGCCGCTGGCATCGGCAACGGTTCCACCTTCCGCATGATCCCGACCATCTTCCGCAGCTTGCGTGAGCGGCAGGTGAGTGACCCCAACGATACGGTCGCCTTGGAGCAGGCACGGCGTACTGGTGCGACCGAAGCGGCCGCCGCTATCGGTTTGAGTGCGGCAGTCGCGGCTTTCGGCGGATTTTTTATCCCCATGGCTTATGGCACCTCTATCGAATTCAGCGGTAGTCCGCAAGGCGCATTGCTCTTTTTCAGCCTGTTCTACCTGAGCTGCGTGTGGGTGACTTGGTGGTGGTATTGGCGCAAGGGAGCCGAAGTGCCCTGTTGATGAAGGATGGGGATTGGGAAATTTGGAGTGGGAGAGCCGGGTGGCATGCTGATAGCTACTCATTACATTGATAAAAAATTTAATTTTTGCAACGGAGCTTCTTCACCATGAGCGAGCACAATCCCCGTACTTGGTTGAGCGCGTGGACCCCGGAAGATGCGGTGTTTTGGGAAACTACCGGTAAAACGCTGGCCTGGAAAACGCTGACCATCACCACCTTGAATCTGATGATGGCCTTCATCGTTTGGTTCATGGTCAGTGCGCTGGTGGTACGCCTACCCAATATCGGTTTTAAGCTATCACCAACCCAGTTATTTTGGTTGGCGGCTATGCCGGGTTTGGCGGCTGGTATTTTGCGCGCCATCCATACCTTTCTGATTCCCTTATATGGCACCCGCCATGTAGTGGCCTTCTCGACCCTGTCCTTGCTGATTCCGGCATTGGGCTGGTTCTTTGCGATTCAAGACCCCAATACCCCTTACTGGATACTCCTTTTGCTGGCTTTCCTGGCCGGGCTGGGTGGGGGTAACTTCTCCTCGTTCATGCCTTCAACCAGTCTGTTCTTCCCGAAGCGACTGCAAGGCACGGCATTGGCGATTCAGGCCGGTATTGGCAATTTCGGTGTCAGCGTGGTGCAGTTCGTAACGCCATGGATCATTGGGTTCGCGCTGTTTGGTACGTTGGCTGGCGTCTCACAAACCTTCGTACCCACTGTGCCAGGAGCGGTGACTAAACCCATCTGGCTGCAAAATGCGGCACTGGTGTACATACCGTTCATCGTGGTATTCGCCATCGCTGCTTGGGTGATGCTGAAGTCGGTACCGGTGCGGGCCAATTTTCGTGAACAGCTCGATGTTTTTCATTACAGCAACCTGCATGGCTTCTGGATGACATCGCTGTACATCATGACCTTCGGTTCGTTTTCCGGCTTCGCCGCCACTTTTCCGTTGATGATCAAGCAGCTTTATACCGGATTACCAGGAGGCCCAGACCCGCTGACCTATGCTTTTCTTGGCCCACTGGTCGGTGCCGCTGCTCGGGTGTTGGCCGGACCTATTTCCGACCGGTTGGGTGGCGCTATCGTGACCCATTGGTCTGGCATCGGCCTGCTGATTTGTGCCATTGGCGTCACCTTCTACACCCATCCGACCTCAATGGAATCGTTCCCGATGTTCGTGGGATTAATGTTGGGTGTGTTTCTCTTCAGCGGTATCGGCAATGCGTCCACCTTTAAGCAGATGCCGATGATCTTCGAACCGCGCCAGGCCGCCGGTATCATCGGTTGGACCTCGGCCATGGC
>JACSSB010000043.1 GCA_014879435.1 Phycisphaerales bacterium | reverse complement strand
TTCTGGCGGTCGGTGGCCAAGTTGATGCAATCACCGGCAATATGCTTCAACTGCACCGCCTCGCTTTCCCAGTCGCCACCGCAGATGAAACCGTGCTGCATGTACCATTCGGGGTCGAGCTGATTGGCATCGATGCCAAAGAAACGGCCAGGATTGTAGCCAGACTTGGGTACGGTTTCGCCGGTTTTGGGATCGACCAGCGGGATCTTGCCTTCCGGGTCTTTGTCGTGCCGTTCCCGGTACCAATCTGGAGCTACTGGGTTATCGATATCGTCACGGTTCGGCCAAGCATAGTTACCAAGATTGCCCTGATAAGGGCCGTGATTGACTTGGCCCTGTTCCGAACCCTGCGGTACGTAATACTTGATCGGCAAATGATCGATATGGACCTTGCCGCGAATGCCGTATTGGCAGGAATGATTGACCACCACATCCTGGATGATCTTGATGCCTCGCTTGTGCGCCTCGTCGATCAGATCCTGATAGGTAGCGTCGGGTGATTCCAGCCGGGGATCGATCCGAGTCCAGTCATAAGCGTGATAGCCGTGGTAATCGAGACCACTGCGATTCTCCACCGGCGGGGTGATCCAAATCGCCGTAAATCCGAGATCACGAATGTAGTCGAGCTTCTGGATCAGCCCCTTGAAATCGCCGCGCCAGTGCGGATCTTCCGCTTTACCCGTTTCGGGATTGAATTTGATGCGATCACGGCAAAAGAAGTTATTGCTCGGATCACCGTCATAAAAACGGGTAGTCAACAGAAAATAGATGGTTTCCTCGCGGAAATCACTCAGACCATCTTTGCGCTCCCGCTGTGCGGGCGTGGGTAAGATCACTACCGGTGCCACTTGTGCCTTTGCCGAACTCGCTGCCGTCCGCTTGCTGGAGACGGTCGCTTTCTTCGGTGGTATTGGTTTCTCATCGAACCATTGCCCATCCTGATAGTAGCCACTCCCTTCTCGCCACAGATTGCTGGTTTGGTGGCCCTGATCGTCATTGAAGACCAAACTGATCGCGCTCACCCCATCCAGTCGGTAGGCGAACCAATCATCTTCCTGCGGCACCATCCGCGCACCGGGCCACTTACTAGCCCGACCACCCGGCTGAGTATCCCAGTAATGAAGATGAACGGTATCAGCCCAATCCTCAGGCTTGTGGAAATAGATGATGAGATCGGTCATAACAAGGATTCCGGTAAACGAATGGTTTCAAACAAAAGGCTTCTGCTCATGATAAACCGGCTTAAAGGCTTGTCGAGGCAGAATCTGAAATAAGCTTATGCGCAGTAGAAATGTACTAAGACAACCTGATTTCGCTACACAGCTAGGGTAATTTTCCCATGAACATCGAATCACGCGACGAGTCCTTCAGTCCCTGGCGGAGCAAGCTGCACGAAATCATCTTTGAGGCCAATACGCCCGCTGGCAGAATTTTCGATCTTGCCCTGATCATCTTCATCGTACTCAGTGTTCTCTGTGTCATGCTCGACAGTGTGAGCGAATTTCGGGCCGCACACAGCACGATTTTGCGTGTACTGGAATGGTTTTTCACGGTGGTATTCACCATCGAGTATGGACTGCGTCTGCTGTGTGTGCAGCGCCCCTGGCGCTATGCGATCAGTTTCTATGGTCTGGTGGACCTGCTCAGCATCCTACCAGCTTATCTGAGCCTAGTAATTGCTGGAACGCATTATCTGCTGGTAGTCCGACTGCTGAGGATCCTGCGCATTTTCCGCATACTCAAACTCGTCAACTATCTGGGGGAGGCTCGGCAACTGACCCGAGCACTGATGGCAAGCCGCCGCAAGGTTGGCGTCTTTCTATTCGTGGTGGTAACGCTGGTGGTGATCCTGGGTTCGCTGATGTACGTCGTTGAGGGCGAGCAAAATGGCTTTACCAGTATTCCGCGTAGTATCTATTGGGCTGTGGTCACCCTGACCACAGTCGGTTACGGCGACATCGCGCCACGCACCGATCTGGGTCAGTTTCTGGCAGCCTTCATCATGATTCTGGGCTACGCGATCATCGCGGTACCCACCGGAATCGTCACTGTCGAGATGTCGAATGCCTTTCGTCAGCCGGTCGATAACCGCGCCTGTCCGGTCTGTGCCGCCGAGGGACACGATCACAATGCCCTCTACTGCAAATTCTGCGGTGGCCAATTGTAAATGGCTCTAATACGCCCCACGCTGTACCCTGCGTATTTGCCGCGCGGCAAATACACACAGCGGTCAGCACTCTCTCAGGCTAAACTCCTTTCCGAAACAATATTGGAACTATACAATTCAAAAAGTATGCTTGAGCGAATTCTAGGAATATGATCGATCACCTCGACCGAATCTGCGATGCGGCTGCAAGCCGTGGCGAACACATCCAACGCAAGATTCTTGAGCATCTGGGCCACGACCATCAGCAAAAGACCCTCCCAGACTTCACGATCCAACGTGCCGCCGAGCTACTTAGCATCGGTGTGGCTCGACTTCGCACCCTAGTAGAGAATTCCGAGCAGTCATCGCAGCCGCGAATGCGACAGGCGGGTGCGATTCAGCAGCGTGTTTACAATTACAATGACGTCAATCGGCTGCGTGAATTGCTCGGCGAGCGGCCAGCTCGGCCGGAGACAGCCTCGCCGATCAACGTCACCTTCAGCAATCTGAAAGGCGGCGTGGCCAAGACCACGCACGCTATTCACTGCGCCCAGTATCTGGCGGTCAAGGGTTATCGGGTATTGCTGGTCGATGCCGATCCTCAGGCGACAGCCACTAGCACTTTCGGGCTTCTGCCCGATATCGATTTGAGCGAAGATGATGATTTGAGCGAAGTCATTCTGGGCGCGTCTGAGGCGATTGAGCGTATCGTGCGTAAAACTTGTTGGGATAATCTGGACCTGATCCCTGCTTCTTTGTCCCTACAGCGAGTCGATCTGTTGATCGCCCGCGAATC